>NZ_KB894587.1 GCF_000374545.1 Anaeromusa acidaminophila DSM 3853 | reverse complement strand
AATACAAATTTGGGAATCGACATTTCTGGTCAATTGGATATTATGTGAGTACAGTTGGCCTTAATGAAGCTACAATAAAAAAGTATATAAGAGAACAAGAGAAAGCAGATCAAATGATGGATAAAATTAGTGTAAAAGAGTTAGAAGACCCCTTCAGGGGTAGCTAGTACCAAGTGCAAAGATGGCTTGAACGAAGTGAAAAGCAGCACTTTTAGGTGCCGCTAGTAATCAGCCCTTATAGGGCTGGTGCATGCCGCCCGTTTAACGGGCGGTCATGACTTGAATGAAGAAAATACAGTTTAAGTGTTTGTTTCGGCCTTGAGCGTTATAAAAAGCTGCTTGCGCAATTGGCAATGCTTCCAATTATCACTGAACCCATTATCATATACTACCCGAACATCCCAATAAGCAGCGGGTTCATTACGATGAAACGGAAGCGTCGCCTGATCGGCAATTCCCAATATAGGTTGTTCAAGCAAGTTGTCTTGCCAATCATTCGTATTGGAAGGAGAGATATACAGTGCGCAAATATTGTGGCCTGTATTGTTGATGATAATGAATTCTTGAGGGCTGGCTAAGGCGTTTTCCGGGTTATAGAGTATTGAAACAAGAGATAAGACGCAAATGAAAAGAATCTGCTTCACGAAAGAACCCTCCTTGTTTAAAACACTATAGATATAGCATACCATGTTTTAACTTCATTGGGTAGAAATGAAAGGGAAAGTTGTTAATTTTCAAGCGAGTTCAAAAAATATCGCAAAAAAACGAAAAAACATGTAAAAAGTTTCACAATGCGTACGATATTATAAATAAGGAGCTTTACCGGTGAGGTGAAGCAAAAAAATATAGGAGCTGAGGTTGGTGAAAATTGATTCTAGTACTGTAGAGTTTAGCAGCAACCATTTTTTAGGCACGAAAGAAAGAGAAAGCGTATATGCTTCCAGTACGGCAGCGGCGACAACCTTAGAGCAAGAGAGCAGCCATACGGAAATTCAGACGGATCGGGCTTACGAGCTGCAATTGAGCGAAGGGGCCTTGCGGGCAACTGCAGCGGCGGTGAATAAAGACGTTGACTTTTCTAAGCTTTCCCAGAAAGAGCGAGATGAGCTTAAAAATGTAACGGCCTTTATGGGAGTAGATAGCGACGTAATTCAGGAAGAAGTTTCAGCCGAAAGCCACACAAAACTTGTGGTGGATCAAAATAGCAGCAACGCTACGATCGGAAAGCCGCCGCAAAGCAGTGGCAACTGGCGGCAAGTTGGCGTTATTAGGGAAGCGTCGCAGCAGATGACGGTGGGCCAAGGCGCGGTTGTTGTAGGGCAAAGTCAAGGTGAGACGGTGACGCGTCAGGAAAACGCCCAGTTGCAAGGAACCAGTACCGCGGTAGGAGAGTCAACGGTGTTTGTGGCGACGACTAATGCCAACGGAGCGGCAACGGGTTTGCGGATTGGAGAGGTGGAGACTAGAACGCATACCGTGAGTGAAGCGGAATATACAGCGTGGTCAGCGCAGGGGCGGGTGACTACAGAAGACGGAAGGACGGTGCAAATCGATCAGACCTCGTTGATGCTGCGCTCGGCGGAAATGGTTCAGACGCAAAGTACGGCTACCCTGGAGGACCCCTTGGTCATTCAGTATGGTAAAGGTTCTGCCGCAGTGGGTCTGACCGAAGAAAAATACGCTTTTGATTTGGATGCGGACGGTCAAAAAGACAGTATGTCCTTTGTTAAACCCGGCGCTGGCTTTTTAGCATTAGATCAGAATGGAGACGGTAAAATCAATGACGGCAGCGAGCTTTTTGGCGCTAAAAGCGGTGACGCTTTTGGAGACTTGGCCAAATTTGATGCAGACGGCAATGGCTGGATTGATGAAAATGACGATGTTTACGGCAAACTGCGTATTTGGGCCAAAGACGATCAAGGGAAGGATCAATTACTGTCTTTAAAGGAAGCAGATGTAGGCGCTATTTATTTGGGCAGCGTAGCTACGGAATTTTCTCTAAAGGATAGCCGCAATGAACTGCAGGGTCAAGTACGACAAAGCGGCTTGTTCTTGCGGGATTCAGGCGAAGTCGGTACGGTGCAGCGCCTTGACTTGGCAACGAGCGAGGGGAATGCACAGGTTGCTTCGCCTCCTGTCTCGAACGGCCAGGATGGCCGTTATACCACCAAGCAGTCCCAAGTGAATTATGAAGGGGAAACAGCGCATGTGAGCGTACAGCAAACGGAGAATGGCCTTGCGATTACGAATAATAATACGCCTCGTCTTATTCCGGTACCGCTGCAGTCTTTGGCGGAGGTCAAATTGGATGTGGGAGGTTCAGCTGTCAGCAGCTCGCTTTCAGTAGTGAATGGGTCTAGTGCAGCGGCTGTTGCTGGGGCACGAGAAGCGGCGGTTGTCTTTGCGTCGCAAGATACTAGGGTGCAGGTGACAACAGCTGAGTCGATTGTGTCCAAAGATGCAGCCAAGGTGTATGTAGTCTCTGCCGCAGAAAGCGATACGAAAAGCGTTTCCGTATGGTTGGAAGGTAAAGCGGTTGGGCGAATATCGCCTTTAATGGATATTTTGAAGCAGCTTATCGAGAAGGAAGAACAAGAACGGGCCAAAGAAAAGGAGACTGCTAACGATGGAAAAGCAGCTCTCGGAGGAAAACGCTACTATCTTTCAGGGCGGCATTTGCAGGTAGAGTGGGAACATAAGATGCTACCCCTGGTGGATTACAAATTTTAACTAAACATGTCACAAAGAACCAGTGTTTTTAATTAAACACTGGTTCTTTTATTAATAGTAGTGAATAAAATTTCTTTTCTGTGTATTCAGGCAGGATATTTACTGTAAATCAAGAAGTCAAAGAATAACCAAAGAAGGTCAAAAAAATTCATTTTGTTTCAGTGTATGAAGGCAAAGGAAGGCAGAAAGCAGCATGCGTTTACAGGGAAAGAATAAAAAAGGAATTACTGTGTTAGGGGTGCCTACCTGGTTGGGGCAGGAGATGTTTGGGACGCAACTGGGGCCGGACGCAATGCGTGCTGCCGGTTTGGTACGAATGCTGCGTTCGACGGGACTGGATGTTATTGATGCCGGAAATCTGAACATCAAAAATCAAGCGATCACTTCCTGCGGTACCGGCAGCGTGTGCAATCTGCGAGCGGTGCGCGACAGTCTGGAACTGGTAGCTATCAAGGTTTCCGAGATTGTTTGCAGTGGGCGAATACCCTTAGTTTTGGGCGGGGATCATAGTGTAGCTATTGGCTCTCTTGCAGGTATTGCTAGGCATTATCGTGCCTTGGGACTTCTTTGGTACGATGCGCATGGAGACAGCAATACGCCGGAAACATCGCCAAGCGGTTATATACAGGGCATGCCTGTGGCGGCAAGTTTGGGCGCAGGACACCCGGAACTTATTGCGGTAGGCGGTTATAAGCATAAGATTCGCCAGGACCATGTCGTATTAGTCGGAGTTCGAGATCTAGATGCAGGGGAAAAAAAGTTTTTGCGAGAAAAAAATATAAAAGTCTATACTTCTGAGGACATGTATCGTAGAGGCAGTGTGGCGGTTATGGAGGAAGCGGTGGCATATCTATCCTCACGCTGCGATGGCATTCACTTGAGCTGCGACTTGGATGTGCTCGACCCGAAAGAAGCCAGCGGCGTAGGTACTCCGGTGGCGGGAGGCCTGCCGTTGGCGCAGCATTTGGAAGCGATGCGGTGCTTGGCGTCCCATAAAGTCGTTACTTCGGCCGAGTTTGTGGAGCTTAACCCGTTGTTGGATAAAGACGGCAGAACGATTGAGGCGGCTATTGCCATGATTCGAGCTTTTTTAGGAGAACGTGCGTTGGAAGCCTGTCAGGCTTAAAAAATGAATTCTTGTAACTAACGAATAAAAACCTGCTTCTTTTGAAATCTGAAAGAAGCAGGTTTTTATTCGTTAGCCGCGAAATGTACCAAAGAAATGAAACTTGATAGGGGGCATGACATTGCGAAGAGCAGGACTGATAGTGCTTCTGGTTTGCTGCAGTTGGTATTTTAGCATTGTAGCAGCAGAAGCAAAAGAGAAGCGGACGGCGGACGAGTATATAGCAGCATTGCAACTCGTTGGGCATGTGGAAGGCGGTTACTTTAAAGAGCTGTACAAGAATCAACGGAAAGCGGGAGCTGCGATACTGCCGGATGTTTATACAGGCGAGCGTCCCTTGGCATCTACGATCTACTACCTTTTGAAGTCTGGCGGTGTTTCGCAGTTTCATCAGCTTCTGTCCGATGAAATTTGGTTTTACCATGATGGTTCTCCCTTGATTTTGCACATGATCAGTCCGAATGGAATGCTGACCAGCGTGCGTTTGGGATTGGATGTGAACCGGGGAGAGCAGCCGCAGGTTTTGGTACCGGCGCAAACGATTTTTGGGGCGGAGGTCGCGGAAAAAGGCTCCTTCGGTTTGGTCAGTTGCATGGTGTCGCCTGGTTTTGACTATCGAGATTTTCGTCTTTGCTCGTATGAAGAATTAATGCGGGAATATCCGGCCTATGCAGGGGTTATTGAACGACTGAATGGAAAAAAGCCGTAACGAAGAAGGTAAGCTTGTGAGGAGGATGGCGGATGGCTAGAGAAATGCGGAGAAAAGACAGGCAGTTGGGAGAGACGGAGATAAAGGAGCTTTTGCATAAAGCCGCCTATGGCGTGTTATCGCTGGTGGATGCAAACAACCAAGCGTATGGGGTGCCGTTAAGTTTTGTTTATTTTCGGGACGCCTTGTATTTTCACAGCGCTACAGAGGGGCTGAAGCTTGATTTGCTGCGACAGAATTCGCGCGCATCTTTTTGCATAGTAGGAGATACAGAGGTGCTGCCGGAACAATTTACGACGAATTATGAGAGCGTTATTGCCTTAGGGAAAGCGATCGAAGTGACGGCCGAGGAGAAAAAAGCAGCCTTGGAAGCGTTTGTTGAAAAATATGCAAGCGACTTTAAGGAAAAAGGGCTGGCTTATATCGAAAAGGCGGGCTCTGCGACAACGGTGTTTAAGATTTGTATAGAACAGTGCACAGGCAAGGCGAGGAGATAAAGCTATGAAAAGGCATGGCTTTTGGGTAGTGCTTATATGCAACCTTTGTGCGCTTATTTTATTTGCTATATCTAATCCTTTGGAAGCGCACGAATCTATTTTGTCCGAAACACAAACAGTATTGCGGCAAGATGCTGAGGATAAAGCGGCGTTGCCAGAGAGTTTTCGGCGTGTAGAATGGCTGAGAGCCTCTGGAAGCGCACAGTTTTCGGAAAAGGAATTGCTGGAAGTTAAGAAAAATATAAGTGAAGTAAAAATAGTTTTGGTCGATCTACGCCAAGAGAGTCATGGCTTTATTAATGGACTTCCTATAAGCTGGTATGGAGAAAAGAATTGGGCCAATGCCGGCAAAAGCGTAGAAGAGGTATTACAGCTTGAGCAAAAAGAACTATCCGAGCTGGCTGCAGCACAGCAAGCTATTGTGTATAGTAAGCTTAAAAAAGATAAGAGCAGCGGCGGCCTCGTTTCGGCAGTATCGATGGCAGTGCCGATTGAAGTCGTAAGTTCGGAGGAGCAACTAGCAAGGCAGAACGAGATGGGGTATTTTCGCCTAGCTATAACAGATCATTGTCGTCCTGATGATGAGAGCGTGGAGCGTTTTGTAGAGTTTGTTCGGATGTTGCCTCCAGGCTCCTGGCTTCATATGCACTGTGAAGCCGGGCATGGTAGAACTACTACGTTTTTAACTATGTATGATATGATGAAAAACGCAAAAAACGATTCTTGTGCCGCTATTATAACGAGACAGCGGGATATTGGAGGTATTGATCTTTTGTCATCTGAAGAAGATCGGGGCTGGCGAATGGAGAAAGATCAGGAACGTAAGAGATTCATAAAGAGGTTTTATCAGTATTGCCAAGCTAATGATGATCAATATTCTCTGAAATGGACAATCTGGAATCAAACGCATCCAATACCTATCGACGAGTAAACGGAAATCTTAGAGAGAAGCTCTGGGCTGGCGGGCGAAATACTCAATGATTTCTCGGCGACGAATAATGCCGCAAAAGACATCGTTATCATCGATTACAGGAATAAAGTTTTGCATAATGGCTAAGGAAAGCAGGTTTTCCATTTCTTCGTTGATATGAATGGGCGTGTTCACCATGCGAAGGGGAATGTCTTTGAGCCAGATATGCCCTGTATCGGCAAAAGTGAGAGACGGAGTGTTTTTCAATTATAGTCGTTATTCCGGAGCTTGATAATGCTCTTGGAATATAGCCGGATTAAGATGGTGGCGAAGTCGTTTGCGCAAGGCGGCAATTACAAACACCGCAGGGATGACTCGTTTCCAGTTTGTATCTCCCATATCTAAGCCAAGCCAGAAAAATGAAGCAGTCCAGCCAAGCGGACCAAAAAGAGCGGCAATTGCACGCTCAAGAAGAGAGCCGGCCATAGGAGGCAAGTCAGGAAAGCCAAAGCGACGGGCTAAAACTAAGATCAGTTCGCTGGCTGCTACGTATTGAGGGAGTCCCGCCATGCGCCCGGCTAGTAGTGCGGTTAGTAAAGCAGAGCCGCGCAGGGCTTTGAAACGGCTGACTATGCAAGAAGGGCATTTCCCGGCAATGAGGTATTTTTGTATTTCGAAGTCTACGGAGTCTTCAATCGCATGCCAGGCGTGGATGCCGCTTTCTTTAATAATCTGCGCTTTGAGGCGGCTTAATACCTCAAGTACGATGAATTCTTCAATTTGCGCTACTGTAGCTGCTTTTAGCGGGGCTTTTTCAGTTAAATTTAATACTGCTGCCGTTTTACGTACTATCTCTTCATAATCCGGCTCATAGTTATTGCGAAAAAGATTAAGTGCGCTATTACCATAAGCGTGGCGGATTTCGCGGTTTAGAATTTCGCGTTTTTCTTGTTTTGAAGCTTGGTTGATATTGGTGAGTTCAAAGATGCTGCCCAGAGTTTCCCAATCATCCCAGGTTAAATTCGGGTCGCATAAAATAATGTCAAGCTGATCTCCCTTAGCCATAAAGTACCTCCTTTTTCTGTGCTTGCAGCTTCTCTTAAAAGCGGTGTTCTTTATAGAACGGGATTTGCAACATAGTTTATACGCGGGACTGATCATTTCCTCCTTTTGGAAAACGATAAATTGGAAATAATTTGAAAACAATTCCCGATAAACTAAGCGAACAATTAAAAAAGAGAAAAGAAAAAAAGAAAAAGGCTCTTGTCAAAAAGAAAACATAGTGATAATATAGTTAATGTCAACGGATAATTATTATTTAAATATAAGGAGGAACTAAAAATGAAAAAATTTGTTTGCACCATCTGCGGCTATGTTCACGAGGGAGATGCGGCTCCGGAAATTTGTCCGACCTGTAAAGCGCCGGCCGCGAAATTTATTGAACGGTCGGCTGAGGCTATGAATTGGGCGGATGAGCATCGTATTGGCGTAGCGGCTGGAGTTGATCCGGAAATTATTGAAGGCCTGAAAATGAATTTTGCAGGCGAATGCACCGAAGTGGGCATGTACTTAGCTATGAGCCGTCAAGCGGATCGGGAAGGCTTCCCGGAAGTGGCGGAAGCATACAAGCGGATTGCCTTTGAAGAAGCGGAGCATGCGGCTAAATTTGCCGAACTGCTGGGCGAAGTAGTTTTTCCGTGCACGAAGAAGAACCTTGAACTTCGCGTAGAAGCGGAGTACGGCGCGTGCGAAGGCAAGCTGGGTATTGCGAAAAAGGCTAAAGCTCTTGGCCTAGATGCTATTCATGATACCGTGCATGAAATGTGCAAAGACGAAGCGCGCCATGGCGCAGCTTTCAAAGGTCTTTTAGAGCGTTATTTCGGAAAGTAAGCTCTTAGGCAGATAAGAAAAAAAGGGTCTGACTTTTAAAAAGTCAGACCCTTTTTTCTTATGATGGATCTTTTTATGCTTACTCTGTGTTCGTTCCCTATTAAGCAGCTTGGTTCTTCTCTTGATTGCGAGGATGAAGCAGGCTTTTGCGATAGCCATAGGCGAAATAGGCGACGAGGCCGAGGGCGCTCCAAATGCCGTAGCGGAACCAGGTATCGCCGGGGAGGCTGTACATCAGATACCCGCAGGAGATAATGGCGCCCAGAGAAACAAAGGTGACCGCCGGGCAGCGGAAAGGACGATGAATATCTGGTTTGGTGCGGCGCAGGACTAATACGCCTACGGCGGTAATAACAAAGGCAAACAAGGTGCCGATATTAGTTAGCTCGGCAATAACGCTGATAGGCGTCAACCCGGATACAATGGCGACGACAATGCCGGATAGAATGGTAATAATATGAGGCGTTTGGTATTTAGGATGGATTTTGCAGATGCCTGCAGGCAGCATGCCATCACGAGACATGGCGTAAAATACGCGAGTCTGGCCGTACATGACAACAAGGAGAACGGTTGTTATGCCGGCAATCGCGCCGGTTCCTACTAAAGCGGAACCCATGTTGTAACCAATGGAGCGCAGGGCAAAAGCGACTGGCTCGCCGGTGTTGAGCTCGGTATAGGGGACGACGCCGGTTAAGACGGCTGCTACGGATACGTATAAAATGGCGCAGACAATTAAAGAGCCAATAATTCCAATGGGCAAGTCACGATTGGGATTTTTGCACTCTTCCGCAGCGGTGGAAACAATGTCAAAGCCAATATAGGCTAAAAAGATAGTAGCTGCGCCCGTAACAACGCCTGAGATGCCAAAGGGCATGAAGGGCGTCCAGTTGGCGGGGTCGACCTTTGGGCCGGCAAGAAAGAGAAAGATGAATACGGCTACCAGCTTTACTGCTACTAAAATACGATTGAGAGTGGTGCTTTCCTTTGTACCACGCACGAGCAAAAAGCTTAAAAAAAGCGAGATGATGACCGCCGGCAGATTAATGATACCGCCGTCAGCCGGGACGGCGGTTAAGGCTTGAGGCACGGCAAAGCCTGCTGATTTAAACAAGCCGGTGGCGTAAGCCGACCAGCCGGCAGCTACTGCGCTCGCACCTAAAGAGTATTCTAAAATCAGACTCCAGCCAACCATCCAAGCGACAATTTCACCTAATACCGCATAGGAATACGTATAGGAACTGCCGGAGATGGGAACAATCGAGGCAAGCTCCGCATAGGCTAAGGCGGCGAAGGCGCAGGCGATAGCGGAAAGAACCAAGGACACAACAATAGCTGGTCCCGCGTATTTGGCGGCTACAACGCCGGTAAATACGAAAATTCCGGTGCCCATAATTACGCCGACACCTAGTAAGATAAGATCGAAGGCGCCCAAGGTCTTTTTGAGCTTTTTTTCTTTGGCGCCTTCTCGGAAGGCTTCAATGCTTTTAGTGCGAAAAATATCCATTTAAATCCCCTTTTCGTTCTTTTGAGAGTGACTGTGTACTAGCAAAGAAAACATAACGACAAAATAGTCCATTATAAAGACACAGACAATTTACAATGTAACATTAGAAGGCGAGAAAGTAAAGAGAAAAAGGGGGTGTTTAGGGCAAAAAAAATTAGAAAATGGTTATTTTCCTCACACGGCCAAGGGGTGTTTTCTGATTGGAGAAAAATGTATTTCCAGAAAGGATTGTTTTGCGCCGCTTTGCGGAGGGCGCTCCAAAGTCATTTTAGCGATATTTGAATTGAAACGGAGACAAGGATAGTTTCTGTTTACGTAATTTAAATGAAAAAGTCATGGGACAAATTGCGCGCTTATGTTAAAAATTAGGTGTAATGAATGTAAAAAAAGATCAAAAATAGGAAAAAAGTCATGTGGAAATTAGTAGGAAAATCTTGTAAAGTACAAAATGATGAGTTTTATGTAGTATTATAAACATAAAACTGTCACAATGAACTTTATATGGGCAAACTTGTTGAAAAGCAAGGACGCAAAGCTATGGGCCTACGGACAACGTTGTTTTGTTTATGGTCGCCAAGTTGCCGACTCAACCTTGAGATCGTATTTTGTGCCGGCATGGAGCCCGGCACTTTTTTTGTAAGCTGTTGCAAAAAAGAATCTTGCTAAGGAGGAACACGTGGATATTTTTGATTTACTATCAATTATGTCTCTTATTACTGCTGTCTTAAGTGGTTTTGTCGGTTGGCGCGTATATGTCTCTGAGCGAACGCAGTTGATTCACCGTTTGTTTTTCCTTTTATTTCAAAGCATTACTATATGGTCGATTGGTTTATTGTATGTATATCAAATGCAGGATATAGAAAGCTATTGGTTGGCGGATAAGCTTTCGGCATTTGGCTGGATTCCTTTTGTGGCTGTATTTCTTCATATTAATCTGCTTCTGACAGAAAACGAAGCGGTTGTTAATAAAAAATGGAAAGTTGCCTTGCTGTATTTACCTGCAGCAGTATTGATTGTTTGGGAAGTTTTTTTTCTGGGTGTCGGCGTTGGACGTCTAGCAGTAGATGCATTCTATTTAGCGTTTAACCTATTTTATGTTTTCTACGGCCTGCTGGTATCGGTTATACTGGCTCGCTGGGGGTGGAAAAACAAGGCTAAGCGAAAACGGATTCAGGCAGCCTTGGCTTTTTTGAGCAATGCTTGCGCCGTAGGAACCGCCTACTTTCTTGAGGCCTATTATCCAGTTATTATTGAAGGAGAAGGCCGGGCGGATCCGCTGCATCTTTTTGTCTTTCTTTATTTTTTGGGCTTTTGGTATGCGTATCATCGGTATAAGCTGTTTAATGTAGCATCGATGATTAGTCCCAATATGCTTTTAGAGCATGTTACTGGTATTATTGCGGTGACCGATTTAAACTTTAAAATTTTGCAGGTGAATTCCGGTTTTGTAGCCGCGACAGGGTATGCGGAGGAAGAAGCTATGTATAACGCACTGCCGCAGTTTATTTCAGGTTTGCTAAGTGAAGAAGGTCAATTGCTTGTTGCCCTGGAAGCGGTGGCGGAGTTGGAGATGCAGACTAAGCAAGGAGAGCCGCTGCCTATCGAGTTTCGTGTTTCTGCTGTAGCGGATCAGGTAGGAGAACCAGCTGGTTTTATTTTTGTAGGACGAGATATTCGGTTGCAAGCACAGTTGCGGCAAGAAATACAAGAACGCAAACGAAAAGAAGAAGAGCTGCAATATAATCGCTTTCATGACGTACTGACAGGGTTATATAATCGTACGTTTTTTGAAGCGGAAATGCAGCGTATGCAACGCTCGCCTATTTATCCGGTTGCAACGTTGAGTGCGGATATTGACGGACTGAAATTTGTTAATGATACAATGGGACTTAAGGCTGGAGATCAAGCGATTCTTGCTGCCGCTAAAATTATGAGCAATATTTCTGCAGGCAAGGGGATTGTAGCGCGCACAGGCGGGGATGAGTTTGCGGCCATTTTGCTGCAAACCGATGACGATTGTATAAAAAGCATTGAAGAACAGGTGCGGGTGGAAGTAGATGCGTATAATCGGCGTCATTCCGGCGTTCCTTTAAGCTTGTCCGTAGGCATTGCGTTAAGCCGCAAGCCGGAAGAAACGTTGGACGACTTATTCAAAATAGCGGATAAAAAGCTGTACCGCCTCAAGCTGACACAAGGACAAAGCGCAAAAAGCAAAATGGTTCAGGCTGTAATGAACACGTTGGGAGCGAGGCATATTGAAACCGAAGATCATGCGGAGCGCCTAAAGGAGTTGGCTGTAAAATTGGGAGAGCGAGTTGGCATGACGCAGTATGAACTGGCGATGCTCAGTCTCCTGGCGCAATTTCATGACCTGGGTAAAGTGGGCATCCCTGACCGTATTTTGTTGAAGCCGGGTTCGCTTACAGAAGAAGAATGGCAGGAAATGAAAATGCATCCGGAAATTGGCCATAAGATCGCCCAGTCCATTCCCGAATTAGTGGGAGTTGCCAATTTGATTCTGCAGCATCATGAACGCTGGGACGGGCAAGGATATCCGCAAGGAATAGCGGGTTCTTCGATTCCGCTGTCTTGTCGAATTATTTCGATTGTCGATACCTTTGACGCGATTACAAATGACCGGCCTTATCGCCAGGCTTTGTCAGATGCGGAAGCGATTGCTGAAATTATTCGTTGCGCAGGCTCTCAATTTGATCCGGATATGGTGGATTCTTTTGTAGAAATGATGCGAGAATTAGCTTGAAAAGCAGGCAAGAAGCCTTTGGATGACGAAAAGAAATGGAAGTGAAACCATTGTATTTTCTAGACATCTAGGAGGCGGGCTTATGCGTACATACAAGGTTTATCAGGTAGACTCCTTTACAACGGAGCTTTTCAAAGGGAATCCGGCTGGCGTTGTTATGAATGCGGACGGGTTGAACGAAGCAGAGATGCTGGCGATTGCCAGAGAGCTTAATAATTCCGAAACAGCGTTTTTATTTTCGCCGGACGCGCCGGATCATGAGGTGCGCATTCGCTATTTTACGCCGTTGACCGAGGTGCCTGTTTGCGGTCATGCGACCATTGCGGCTCATTATGTGCGTGCCGTAGAGGGGCAAATGGATTCCGCCGTTATTATGCATAAAATTGGCGTAGGAACGTTGCCGGTAGAGATTGTGCGTCACAACGGAAGCTGCTCTATCATTATGACCCAAGGCGCTATTTCCTTTGACAACCCGTTTAATGAGGAAAAGCGGCAGCGTCTTTTACAGGCGTTGGGGCTGATGGAAGAGGACTTGGATGAACGTTGCCCCGTGGAAGTGGCGTCTACGGGACATTCCAAAGTTATGATCGGAATTCAAAAACGAAGTAAGCTGGATTCGTTAAATCCCAATTTGGCTGCTTTAAAAGCATTAAGCGCCGAAATCAACTGTAACGGATATTTTGTGTTTACTCTTGACTCGCAAATGGAGGGCGTATTGTCACATGGACGTATGTTTGCGCCGGCTATTGGCATTGCGGAAGACCCGGTGACGGGGAATGCTAATGGTCCATTAGGCGCTTATCTTGTGAAGCACAAGTTAGCGGTCTTTGAAGGCGCTCAGTTCTGTTTTAGAGGCGAGCAAGGAAACGTCATTGGACGCAGCGGGATTGTCGATGTTTACGTAAAAGTGGAGAAAGAAGAACCGGTGCAAGTTCGTATTGGCGGCGAAGCGGTTATTGTTTTCAAAACGGAAATGACCCTGTAAGCGGTAGAAACGCGGTAACAAACAAGAGGCCGTTGCTTGGAAGGTTTTATTTTGCTGGCTGCAACGAGGAGGCGAGATGGATGGAACAGCGAATGAAAGCGGATGAGAAAGAAATTTATCTAGCTGGAGGTTGCTTTTGGGGAACGGAAAAATACTTATCCTTAATCAAGGGTGTAGTCGAAACGGAAGTTGGCTATGCCAACGGACCAACAGCGCAGCCCAGTTATGAGGAGGTGTGCAACGGCAGTGGTCATGCTGAAGCCGTCCGAGTTGTTTATCAGGCAGACGAAGTATCTTTGAACAAAATTTTAGAGCTTTTTTATGAGGTGATTGATCCTGTATCGGTCAATCGCCAGGGCTTTGATGTAGGCGTGCAGTACCGAAGCGGTGTTTACTATGTGCAGGAAGAGGACCGGGAAGTAGTTTTGCAATCGCTGCAAACCTTGCAGCAGCGCTATGAGAAGCCTCTTGCTATTGAGGCGGCGCCGCTCCAAAATTTCTATCCGGCAGAAGAGTACCATCAAAAGTATTTGGATAAAAATCCTCACGGGTATTGCCATATTGGGGAAGAAGAATTTCAGAAGGTGAAAATGCGTTGCCTGTAAAAGAAAAATTATCCTGAGTAATATTTTATTAATAGGATAAAATATTTTCTTGCATAGTCTGCATCAGGCTGTTATACTAAGGACTAACAAAATACTTGTCAGCAATGAAGCTTCGAATCGTTGATTCGGAGCTTTTCTGTGTATTTGGCGATGGAGCCTGCGCTAGCGTGCGCGGGCTCTGTTTTTTTATAGAACAGTGAGTCAAGATAATTTGGCGGCCGCCTAATTATAAGGTTTCCAATTGCAACTTACAAAGAAAGAGGGATGAAACATGAGAAAATACGGAAAAATGATAGGGGTCCTCTTGCTGATGATGTTGGCGCTGGGAGTTCTTGCTGGTTGCGGCTCCGACAAACCGACGGCGCAAAAGAGCCGTATTGACGAAATTAAGCAAAAAGGGAAATTAATTCTGGCTACCGGCAACTACCGTCCTTTTGAATACCATGATGAGAAAACAAACAAAATTATTGGTTATGATATTGATGTGGCGGAAGCCGTGGCTAAGAAAATCGGCGTGCCGTTGGAAGTACAGGAAATGCAGTTTACCAGTTTGATTCCAACGCTACAGAACGGCCAGGCCGATTTGGTTATTGCAGCTATGTACATTACTGATCAACGCCGCGAAGTAGTTGATTTTGCCGAGCCTTATATGGATACTGGCATGGTGCTGGTTACAATGAAAAATAAGACCGCCATTAACAGCGTGAATGATTTGGCGGGCAAAGTAGTAGGGGTTAAAACTGGCGCTACCAGTGAAAAAGTAGCGCAGGACATTAAGGCCAAAGGCATTGATTTTGAAATCAAGAGCTATAAGGAAACCGTCGACTATCTGTTGGATATGGAAAATGGTCGCTTGGATGCATCGATTAATGACCTGTTGAATCAATTGGAATACAACAAAACGCATCCGGATGTGCGTATTGTTGGTGATCCTTTCACAAAAGCATCTTTGGGCATTGCGGTGAAAAAAGGCGATAAAGAGTTGGCGGATGTAGTTAATGCTGTGCTAAAAGATATGAAACAAAATGGAGAAGCGGACAAGCTTTATAAAAAATGGTTGACTGGAGAAAAATGATCACAAAAGCGAAGGGGAGATAAGTTATGAACTTAGATTACTCGATTGTATTAGGAAAGCTTCCCATTTTGCTCCAAGGTTGTCTGGTTACATTGCAAATTTCCCTGATTTCGCTCTTGTTAGGAATGGGGTTCGGCATAGCGGGGGCGCTGTGCCGAATTTCCTCTAATCGCTATTTAAATGCGATTTCTTCCTTCTATGTTTGGGTGATTCGTGGAACCCCTTTGTTGGTACAGCTGTTTATTTTGTACTTCGGTCTGCCCCAATTGGGCCTGAAGATGGACAGTATGACAGCCGGCATTGTTGGTTTGGCTATTAATACAGGCGCATATGTAACCGAAATATTCCGGGCCGGCATTCAAGCTGTCGATAAGGGGCAACTGGAAGCGGCCTTGTCGCTGGGCATGAACTATCGGCAGGCATTGGTGCGCATTATTGGACCGCAGGCTATCAAAGTATGCATGCCGCCGATGGTGAACCAATTCATTATCACTTTGAAAAACTCGTCGATTGCTTCGCTGGTTACGATTACCGAGCTTTTGCGGACTGGTGAACAGTTAATTTACACAACTTTCCGCAGTTTTGAGGTGTATACGGTGATTGCGTTGTTGTATTTGATTATGAATTCCGTATTCATGCTGGTGGCTGACAATCTGGAAAAAAGGATGGCAAAGCTATGAAGCCTTATATTGTGGAAATGGAAAACATCTGTAAGTCCTTTGGCGAGGTTCAGGTTCTGAGGGGGATTACCTTGCGTTTGCATGAGGGCGAAAAGGTGGTTATTATCGGCCCCAGCGGTTCTGGTAAAAGCACAATTCTCCGTTGTTTAAATCGACTAGAGCCCATTCAGCAGGGCGTTATTAAATTTGCCGGCCAAGAGGTAACGGAAAAATACGATTTATGCAGTTTGCGGACGCAAATCGGCATGGTGTTTCAACGGTTTAATCTCTTTCCCCATAAGACGGCTTTGGAAAATGTGATGGAGGCGCCGCTAATCGTCAAAAAGGAAAAGCGAGATGCTGCAAGGGAGCTGGCGGCATCGTTGCTGGAAAAAGTAGGGTTAGGAGATAAATGCGACCGCTTTCCCAGAGAACTTTCCGGTGGACAGCAGCAGCGCGTAGCCATTGCGCGCGCGCTGGCGATGCAACCGCAAATTATGTTGTTTGACGAACCGACATCAGCGCTGGATCCTGAATTAGTAGGAGAAGTATTAGAGGTAATGAAAGAGCTGGCGGTGGCGGGTATGACGATGGTTGTAGTGACCCATGAAATGGACTTTGCTAGGCAAGTGGCGGATCGAGTTTTGTTTATGGACCAGGGAATTATCGTGGAAGAAGGAACGCCTCAAGATATTTTTGAGTCGCCTCAACAGGAGCGTACCCAGTCCTTTTTGCGCCGCATTCGCCATTAACCCAAAGGAGGGGCTGCTGTGCTGGGAGAACGTATTCGTGCTAAACGGCAAGAAAAAGGACTGACCATTCGCGAACTCGCGGAAGGAGCCTCTTTGACACAAGGCTTTTTAAGTCAGGTAGAACGAGGACTGGCAGAACCGTCCATTACTTCGCTGCGCAAGTTATCACATATGTTGGATGTGCCGATTTTCTACTTTCTAATGGATGAGCAAAAAGAGAATTTAATTGTTCGCAAGGAAGAACGCAAAATAGTACGAGTGGGACGAGGCGAGGTTTCCTTTGAACTGCTTTCGCCCAATTTGAACAAAACGATCGAAATGATGATAGGGCGAGTTAAGCCTGGCGCGGTTACTTGTGAAGAACCGCTGGGACATTATGGCGAGGAAAACTTGCTTGTGGCCCAGGGGAGAATGAAAATACAAATTGGTGAAGAATTTTTCGACTTGCAGGAAGGGGACAGTATTTACTATCTTTCTACGCTTCCGCACAAAATTTGGAATGAAGGCGATGAAGAATTGATTTTTATTTCCGCCATTACGCCGCCTGTTTTTTAAAGAAGCTGTATTTGGCAGAGCGAAAAAAGTAAAATCAAAAATAAGCAAATAAAGGTTTTACAACCTAGTCGTATAAATGGAGAGTGCTGGCTCTCTGGAAAAGAGGATTGGTTAATGGAAAGTGCGATTCAATGGGCCGCGAATGAGATGAAAAAATGGCCGGGAGAGAAAAGTTCAACTGCGGTGTTTGCAGCGCAGGAAATTGCCAAAGTGCGTCAATTTCACGCTAGCATTCCATCGTATACGCCAACTCCGCTGCGCTCCTTGCGGCATTTAGCGGCAGCCTTAGGCCTGGGCGGAATCTATGTCAAAGATGAATCGTATCGTTTTGGTCTTAACGCGTTTAAGGTGCTGGGAGGATCTTATGCCATGGCCCAGTATTTGACCCGGAAAGTGGGGAAGCGTCTAGAAGCGATGACGTTTGCGCAGCTGATTTCACGGGACATGCGGGAGAAACTGGGCGATCTTACCTTTGCAACGACAACTGATGGCAATCATGGCCGAGGCGTGGCTTGGACGGCAAAAATGTTGCAGCAAAAAGCCGTTGTCTATATGCCGAAAGGTTCTTCGGCGCAGCGTTTGGAAAACATTCGCGCCGAAGGGGCAACTGCTTATATTACAGAATTGAACTATGATGAGGCTGTTCGGATGACAGCGGATAAAGCAAAACAAAATGGGTGGATTGTAGTGCAGGATACGGCTTGGGAAGGTTATGAAGAAATTCCCGGCTGGATTATGCAAGGTTATGGAACGATGGCGGCGGAGGCGTTGGAACAATTGCATGACTTGCATGTGTCAGCGCCTACGCATGTTTTTATGCAGGCAGGCGTTGGGTCTGTGGCGGGAGCGGTACAAGGATATTTGGCAGCGACTTTGCCGGAATGTCTGCCGCGGACTGTAGTGGTTGAAGCTTCGCAAGCGGCTTGTTTGTATCGTTCAGTTCGACTCGGAGACGGAAAGCCGCATGCAGTAGGTGGCGCTATGAATACGATTATGGCAGGATTGGCCTGTGGCGAGCCCAATATAGGCGCATGGGAGATGCTACGGGATTATAGCGATTTCTTTTTTTCGTGTCCGGATTGGGTGGCTGCTAAGGGAATGAGGACGCTGGGAAACCCGTTGGCGGAGGATAAACGAATCATTTCCGGCGAGTCTGGGGCGGCGCCTCTGGGCTTGCTGGCGACATTAATGCAAGCAACCGATTTGGCGGCGGCAAAAGCCGCTTTGGGTCTTAATGAACAATCGCACGTGCTGCTGTTCAGCACGGAAGGAGATACCGATCCAGAGCAGTATCGACGTATTGTTTGGGATGGAGAATATCCAAGTTATGAAAAATGAGGCAGGTGAAATACGTATGCTTACGGATGAACGCCTGGAGCAACTGATAGGTTTGTGCCAGAATCTGATTCGGCAGTCAAGCTATTCTGGTGAAGAAGAAGAAGTGGCGGCATTGCTGAAACAGGTTTTCTCTGATTTAGGGTATGACGAGGTTTTTACGGATAGCTATGGAAATGTCATTGGCTGTATTCGCGGCAACCAGCCAGGAAAACGAATTTTACTGGATGCGCATATTGATACTGTGCCGGTGCCGGATGCTGGAAGCTGGCAGCAGCAACCTTTCGGCGGTGAACGGATTGATGGGAAAATTTATGGGCGCGGCGCCAGCGACATGAAGGGGGCTCTTAGCGCCATGGTGGCGGCGGCAGCCTACTTTGCCGCTGACACGCAGCGCGAGTTTGCCGGTGATATTTTTGTAGCTGGTGTAGTGCACGAAGAATGTTTTGAAGGCGTGGCTGCAAGGAAGATCAGCGAGAAAGTGTGCCCGAATTATGTGGTGATTGGGGAAGCCTCGGAATTGAATTTGAAAATCGGCCAGCGGGGGCGAGCGGAAATTGTAGTCGAAACCTTTGGCAAGCCAGCCCATTCGGCCAATCCTCAGCAGGGGCTCAATGCCGTATATAAAATGACGGAAGTGATTCAGCGCATCCGGCAATTGCCTCTGACAACCCATGACGTACTAGGTAACGGTATTTTAGAACTGACTGATATAAAATCCTCGCCCTATCCGGGAGCGTCGGTGGTTCCTGATTATTGCCGAGCTACGTATGATCGAAGAGTGCTTGTGGGTGAAAGCAAGGAAGACGTACTGCGGCCAATTCAGCAGTTGCTTGCCGAGATGGGGCAGGAAGACCCGCAGCTTACGGCCAACGCATTTTATGCGCAAGGGAGCGAAGCGTGCTATACGGGAAACCGTATTGAAGGGGAACGCTTTTTTCCGGGCTGGTTGGAGGCGGAGCAGGATGCATACGTACAGGCTGCCTATCAAGGCTTGCGGGAAGCCGGACTGGAGCCGCAATTAACGCATTATTCGTTTTGTACCAACGGCAGTCATTATGCAGGAGAAGCTAAGATTCCTACTGTCGGATTTGGTCCTTCAAGGGAAAATTTAGCTCATACTATTGATGAACATATTGAAATTGAGCAGCTGCGGAAGGCGGCAGAAGGTTACTATGGGATTATCAAATCAGTTTTGAAATAACGGAGGGCTGGCTATGCGCATCCTTATCAAAGGCGGTCTGCTTGTGGACGGAACCGGTGCTCCGGCAGTTGTTGGCGATGTGCTGGTGGAGCAGGACCGTATTATTCACGTCGGGGGAAGCTATGAAGGCAACTATGATCAATGCATTAATGCGCAAAACCGAGTAGTTGCGCCAGGCTTTATTGATACGCATAGTCATTCGGACCTGCAAGTCCTTTTAGAACCGCATGTGCCGCCTAAGGTCCGGCAGGGCGTTACCACGGAGGTGCTGGGACAGGACGGTATCTCCATGGCGCCGTTGCCTCTGCGCAATATTAGTTCATGGCGCAAAAATTTGGCTGGCTTAGAAGGGGACAGCGAGGAGATTGACTGGAAGTATGAGACAACGGAAGGTTATTTGCAGTTATTGGAAAACAGCGGTGTGGGGCTGAATGAATGCTATTTGGTGCCGCACGGCAATGTTCGTATGGAGGCCATGGGGTTGGATAATCGGCCGCCGACATCGCAGGAACTGCAATGCATGTGCGATATTGTTAGCCGCGAAATGGAGTCAGGCGCATACGGGTTGTCCACTGGCTTGATTTATACTCCCTGCGCTTACGCTCAAACAGAAGAACTTATTGCTCTTTGTAGAACGGTGGCGAAAAAAGACGGTGTTTTTGTGGTGCATCAACGCAGCGAAGCCGATGCCATTTTGGAATCTATGCAAGAGGTGCTTGCTATTGGGCGGGCTTCTGGAGTTCGGATTCATTTTTCGCACTTTAAGGTCTGTGGAAAAAAGAATTGGGGTACGATAGAAGCGGTGTTGGCTCTCTTGGATGAGGCGAAAGCAGAAGGGCTGCACGTTTCGTTTGACCAGTATCCTTATGTAGCGGGAAGTACGATGCTGGGGGTGATTTTGCCGCCTTGGGCGCATGACGGAGGGACGGATAGACTTCTGAAACGTTTGGCCGAGCCGGCGCTGCGCAAGATTATGGTGCGCGATATGGAGCATGGGCTGCCGGGATGGGATAATTTTATTGATTTTGCCGGTTTAGATCAGATTTTTGTGACCAGTGTAAAAACCCAAAAGAATGAAAACGTGATTGGCAAAAATCTTGTGGAAATCGGTCGCATGCACGGAAAAGATCCCTATGAGGCGGTATTTGACTTGCTGTTGCAAGAGGAAAACGCTGTCGGTATGGTTGATTTTTATGGTACAGAAGAGCATGTGAAGACGTTTTTAAATCGGCCAGAGCAGAATGTTTGCACAGACGGATTGCTCAGCGGGAAACCGCATCCTCGCGTGTTTGGTGCGTTTCCGCGGGTGTTGGGAAAGTACGTGCGAGAAGAAAACGTGCTTTCGTTAGAGGCGGCTATTCGCAAAATGACTGCGAAACCGGCGGAAGTGTTTGGATTAAAGCAGCGCGGCCTTTTATGCGAAGGCTATTATGCCGATATTGTCGTCTTTGATCCAGCTACTATTAAGGACAAAGGAGATTATGTAAATCCTTCGCAATATCCAGAAGGGATAGATCATGTTTTGGTTAACGGTGTTTTGGCTGTAAGCAAGGACTGGCAGGAAGAAGCGCTGCCTGGGCGGGTTTTGCGAAAAGGACGTTGAAAGCAAAAGAAACTGCGAAAAACTTGGTTACAAGTTTTTCGCAGTTTCTTTTAACGAGGATGTACGCAATAGAGTGTTGGCAGAAGCTCTTTATATCTAGTTTTCCTCACGGGCTATTAGTCGCCAGCTTTGAAAAACGAGTTTTCATATCCTGAAGAGATTAGCTAACTTTTAGCAACTTGTCTAAACGGGTGCGCGTAAAAATCTCTTTGACCATGCCGTGAGCGCCAAGCAGAGTTAGTCCTCCATGGAGCTGCTCGACGCATTTGTGAAGCATCACGAAAAGACTTAAGCCTGAACTATCTATATAGGTAACCTCTGCAAGGTTGACTGTTAACCATTTGGAGCCTTTTTCGAGATATTGTACAAGGTCGCAACGGAGCTGTTCAATATCTTGAATATATAGCTTGCCGGACAAATCAATTGTTGTTTGAGAATTGGTTTCTGTAATTTGATATTGCATTTGCTAAGACTTCCTTCCAATGCTGTATTCTTTATGCAATGAATTCATTTTACTCCTAAAATGTGTCGGAATTGTGACGGAAACATTACATGGTTGTAATATTACGGGTGAAAAACATACAAATTGTTAAAAAAACAAAGCCTAAAAAACTGCAAGCGAAGGTTGCCGTTTTTTAGGCTTTGTTCGGTATATTGAAAAATATAAGTAAAAGGGAAGTGGTTAGTCCACGGTTGTAGTAGGAGGAGGCGGTGGCATTGCCGGTATTGTCGCCGACGGTTGTTTTAACTGCTCTAAGGCTAGAAAGAGAACCGTTTCTCCAACGTACCAAAAAGCCGTGGTGAGGATTTGGATAATGCCTAGCAAAAGTGATGTTATAGAGCCGCTTGCTGGATGTGAAGCGGCGAAAGGCAAACTTAAAATAAACTGTGGCAAGGAAATGCAAATGCCGGCAATGACGACGCTCCACCAGTAACCGCGGACTAGGTTAATACTGTAATCAATGGCTTCGCCATGCGCTTTCTCCCGCAAGACGACAGCTTGAAGTGAGAAAGAATAGCGTACTGATTTGATGATCCCTGGGATGAAAAGCAGTAAAAACCAACCGAAAAGGCGCAGTAGACAAAGAAGACCGGTGGTGATGGCTAAGGGCAAGCGAGCGGAAGCTCTTTCGAAAATATGCGCCAAAGAAATCTCTCGATCAGCTACGACGTCGTCTATGAAAATAATAATACTCATATAAGATAACATGCTGATTAGGGCGCCTGCCAAAATGAGAAGGAAAGGAGGGCTTTCCAAAGCTGTTTCCGGCATGGTTTGGATAAGATAGATTCCCGGTAGGGCGCCTACAGCGGCAAGAATTGTAATGGAGGAAAAATGCTCGCGCAGTAATTTCCAGGATATTTTGAGCAGCTCCATGTACTGTAAGGATGGAGAAGAGCCAATGATTTTCAGATCCATAGCAGGCCTCCTATTTTACGTCTTTGAAAATAGAAATTCGCGGGCGGTGCAGAAAATCCTTTATTCGCGGGCCAAGGGCGGGGACGAGTTAAGCCGATGTGAAGAAGGGAATTAGAAGGATACTTTGTAAAAACGGCGAAATCATGAAAAAATAGAAATCAATGCAGAACAAAAACGATGAAGGAGGTGTCTGCATGGCCGTTCGCACTAGCCGGACCTCGGAAGAAGCGTCAGTATCTATTGCTGAACAATGCTGTATTGCGTGCGGTCTCTGTGTCAAAGTTTGCGGTATGACCTTGCGGATGGAAAACGGCAAGGTGGCAATACAGCCTGATCAAGGTTTTGGATGCATTGGCTGCGGTCAGTGTTTGGCGGTATGTCCTCAAGACTGCATTTCTTTGTATGGGCGGACTTTGCGAGTAGAGGACCGGATTTCTTTTGACAAACTGGTTCCTCAGAGTAGTTTTGAAGAATTACAATCTTTGTTTTTGCGACGGCGTAGTACACGGTTGTTTTTGGAGCGCGAGGTAGTCGAAGAGACTGTAGAAAAGATTTTGGCAGCGGCATCTGCCGCTCCTATGGGATTGCCTCCTTCGGATGTGAGTGTGCTGATTCTGCGCGGCAGAGAAAAAGTCAGGGAATTTGCTTTTGATTTTGTTGAGTTCATGGAAAAGCGCCGTTGGCTGTTTGCGCCGCCGATTTCCTGGTTGCTGCGTCCGTTCATAAGCAAGGAGACGGCGGAAATGATGGAGGATTTTATGCAGCCGCTCCTTGCGCAGGCAATAACTGCCAAAGAGCAAGGGCAGGATGCTATTCTATATGGCGCGCCATTGGCGATGTTGTTTCAGAACTCTGCCTACTCCGATCCGGCGGATGCTTCCGTTGCCGCAACGTACGCTATGTTGGCCGGTGAAGCTTTAGGTCTGGGAACCTGTATGATTGGCACAGTGGCTCCTATGCTGCGCCATGCACCGGCGCTGCAGAAAAAATATGGCATTTTACCTAATCGCAAGGACGGACTGATGGTCATCTTTGGGTATCCTCAGGTGCAATACTTGCGGGGGATCAAGCGAACTTTTGCTCAAGTGAATTATTGGTGAAGGTTGTCTTGGGTTCAGAAGCGCATTTTGTCAGGGGATTTATTCAATCCTCGCCTTTCAAATGCTATAATAAAGGAAATTCAGTAAGGGGATTTGCTGACGCAGCAAATCCTTTTTTTGCAAATACTTGAAGGAGGCGCCACATGAATGGGTACGTTTGGGTTATTGCGCTATATTCACTGTTGTTGATTGCTATTGGTTTTTTTATGACCAGAAGAGTAAAAGGTTCAGCCGATTTTTTTGTTGGAGGTCGCAATTTTGGGACGCTGCTTCTTTTTATTACCTTAATTGCGCCCAATATTGGCGCCGGTTCTACCGTTGGCGTCGCCGGACTAGGTTACAAGTTCGGGATTTCTGCTATGTGGTGGATTGTGGCTTCGGCATTGGGGACGTTCATTTTAGCCTTTTGGGTGGGACCCGCTATTTGGCGTCTGGCCAAAGAACATCAATTTTACACACTGGGGGATTATCTGGAGTTTCGGTATCATCGGAATTTTCGCGGCTTAATTTCGTTGCTGATGGCGGTGGGGACCATTGCTATTTTTGCAGGGCAGCTGATGGGCATAGCCTGGATTTTATCGGTTGTCGCAGATGTGAGCAAGACGACAGGTATTTTGATTGGCGCCGCCGTGGTTGTGCTTTATTTTGGCGCTGGGGGCTTGGTTTCAGCGGCATATGTTAATGCATTGGAAGCAACGGTAAAATTAGTTGGCTTTTTTGTTGCCGTACCTTTAGTTATGAACTTTATTGGCGGGTGGAACGGTCTGGAAGCGCAAGTGATGCAAAGACTAGGTGACCCTGATTTGGTTGCTGCGTATTTTAACTTAGACGGCGCAGGGGTAACTACGATTGTGGGCTTTTTTCTGATGTTGACGCCGTCTTTTTTCATTTCTCCAGGACTGATTGGGAAAATTTACGGAGCCAGAGATGAAAGTACAGTTCGCAAAAGTACGGCATTTTGCGGTCTGGTGATGTTAGGCTTTGCGCTGATTCCTGCCATTTTGGGCATGGCGGCTTCCGTTGTAGCGCCAGGCCTTGTGGAACGGGACTTGGCTTTGCCTATTGTGATGAAGGAATGTATGCCTTTTTGGGCTTCCGCTTTGGCGTTAGCGGCGATTTTTTCGGCGGAAGTGAGCGCGGCAGATGCGGTACTGTATATGATTACGTCTTCTTTTACTAAAGATCTGTATAAAACATTTATTAATCCGGACATCGCAGATGAGGAGCTGTTGCGACGCAGTCGCTTGGTTACGCTGGCGGCGGGAACGGTAGGCGTGGGCTTAGCAATTTTGCTGCCCAATGTTATTTCAGCCTTGTCTATTTTTTATTCGCTCATGTCGGTGTCTCTGACGGCGCCTTTGTTGTTTGGCCTGTTTTCAAGGAGGCCCAGTACGCTGGCGGCTTTTTTATCGGCTGGCATTGGGATCGTTTCTACGGTGGCGCTGCAATTCGGCAATGCTGGTAAAGGAATTTGGATTTTGAACGCGCAATCGACAGGGATTTTATTGACGCTGGTTGTCATGGCGGCGGTTATGTATGTGGCGCCGGCTAAAGAAAGCAGAAAAATAGGGGGGATTAGCAGATGAAGATCTTGTTAACAGGTTTTGATCCGTTTGGCGGTGAAACGGTCAACCCAGCGTTGGAAGCGGTTAAAATGCTGGACGGAGTTGTTATTGCCGAAGCGCACGTGGTGACGCGAGAGATACCTACGGTGCGCGTCAAAGCGCTCGAAGCGATTGTGAAGGCGATCCGGGAAGTGCAGCCAGATGTTGTGATTGCTGTAGGTCAGGCTGGAGGGCGTACGGATATTACGCCGGAACGCATAGCGATTAATGTGGATGACTTCCGAATTCCGGACAACGACGGCAACCAGGCGGTAGATGAAGCGGTTGTTGCCGACGGGCCGGCGGCGTATTGGTCTACCTTGCCAATCAAGAAAATAGTAGCTGTTTTGCGAGAAGACGGCATTCCCGCCAGTGTGTCCAATACAGCAGGGACCTTTGTGTGCAATCATGTTTTTTACGGCTTAATGCATTATTTACAGCAGGAAGGAAATATTCGCCGGGGCGGTTTCATTCACATTCCCTATTTGCCGGCGCAAGCGGCCAAACTGCCAGGACAGCCCAGCATGTCTCTGGAAATCGTGACAAAGGGTTTGCGGCGCATCGTAGAAGTGGCGGTGACGACAAAAGAAGATGAAGCCCATATTGGCGGTACAATTTGTTGAGTTTTTTGAGGCATAGGCAGTCAAAAGAATTTGCCATTAGGGCGGAGGCCGTAATGGTAAGGTAAAGGATATGCGGTAAATAAAGTAAAATGCCCTTCGGAAATGGTTTCCGAAGGGCATTTTACTTTATTTATTCGATTTATAAGTGAGCTTGTTAACTAAGTTGGATGAAATGAGCGATTAGGAAAGAGAACCTTCAGTGCAGGCGCTGGGGGTTCTCTTTCTTTGAGGGAGAGAGTATTAGGCAGCGGCACCCATGCAGCTATAATAAAAATTTTTCAAATTTAATAAAAAATTATCACGATGAGAAGGAAATTAGCAAATGAGCAAGAATAATATAGACGGAATAAAGAAAATTTTCTGGAGGCGTTCATGGGGCAGAATCAATTACTAAAGGTTTTTATTCCGTTAGTGGATTTTATGGCGGATATTGTGGGGCCTCATTGTGAGGTTATTTTACATGATGTACAGGATGTGGAAAATTCGGTAGTGGCCATTCGTAATGGCTATATCAGCGGGCGGCAGATCGGCTGTCCCTTAACGGATTTGGGGCTGGAATTCTTGGAACGTAAAGTATATCGCGAACGCAGTGCGGTGATTAATTATTTAGGATGTACCGCCAGCGGCGAAAAAGTTCGCTCTTCAACTTTCTTTATTAAGGATATGGCAGGCGAACTTATTGGTATGCTGTGCGTCAACTTAGTGCATGCTCCGGAGACGGCCATGATGAAGAATTTGACAGACCAGTTAATGCAGGTATTGCAGGCGCATGCTCCGGCAGCAGTTGTTCCGGTGTGTGAAAGCGAAGAAGTCGTGGAATCGCTGAGCACATCCGTCGAAAAAGTTGTGGATGCGGCTATCGATAAAATTGTAGCAGGGTACGAATTGCCGGTGGAGAGAATGTCCAGCGAAGAAAAAATTTCGATTGTACAACAGTTAAACGCCAATGGAATTTTCAAGATAAAAGGCGCTATTTCTAAGGTGGCGGCAGCGTTGCAGACTTCAGAAAGTACGATTTATCGGTATTTATCAGCAAAGTAGAAGAAGTATATTGCAGCAGCTCAGGTTGTTGCAATCTTTTTTGAGACTGACTAGTAAAAAATTATTATCGTGATAATAATTTTACTAAAAAGATCAAGAAATGATTGACCTTCGCTAAAAATGTAACATAGAGTGTTTGCGAAGCTTAGCAGAACCTGCTTGGTGCGGGGGAGTAAATTTGTTTCGCTTGCATGATAGAGAAATGAGGAGGAATTATCATGAACAAAGTAATTGCAACAAAAGAAGCGCCGGCAGCGATTGGGCCTTATTCGCAGGCCCAAAAAGCAGGGGGTTTTCTATTTACATCCGGGCAAATTCCATTAGATCCTAAAACAGGGAATTTTGTTTCCGGCTCGATTCAAGAGCAGGCCACGCAAGTTTTGGAAAATTTAAAGCAAGTGCTGTTGGCTGCGAATATGGGCTTTGACGATGTGGTGAAAACAACCGTATTTTTAACTTCTATGGAACATTTTGCAGCTGTTAATGAAGTGTATGGACGCTATTTTCACACGAATCTGCCGGCGCGTTCTTGCGTGGCGGTGGCGGAGCTTCCTAAAGGCGCTTTGGTGGAAATTGAGCTAGTGGCGTTTCAAAATAGCAACAATTGAGAAAAGGGGAGATTTTCATGAAATGTCTTTCTCTGGAAGATATAGAACACGCTAGGAAAACTTTAACGGGAGTTGTATGTAGGACCGAGCTGGCCTATACTAATACTTTGAGCGATCTTACAGGAAACAAAGTGTATCTGAAGCTGGAGAACCAACAGCGGACCGGTTCTTTCAAGCTTCGCGGAGCCTATAACAAGGTAGCAAACTTGTCGAATGAAGAACGTCAGCGAGGCATTATTGCTTCTTCCGCAGGAAATCATGCGCAGGGAACGGCGTTGGCAGCCACGCTGTATCAGGCGCCGTCAACCATTGTGATGCCCAAAAACGCGCCGTTGTCGAAAGTGAAGGCAACGCGCTCTTACGGGGCTACCGTCGTGCTTCATGGCAGCGTTTATGACGAAGCCTATGCGGAAGCGGTACGGTTGCAGGAGGAACAAGGCTTAACATTTGTGCATCCTTTTAATGATCCCTTGGTCATTGCCGGGCAGGGAACTATTGGGCTGGAAATTTTGGAAGACCTGCCGGAAGTGGATGCCATAGTGGTACCAATTGGAGGAGGTGGTTTGATCGCGGGGATTGCCGTAGCAGTAAAAAGCCTGAAACCCAATGTGAAAGTAATTGGCGTACAGACGAAAAATATGCCATCTATGGCGGAAGCGGTTGCGAAACGCTGTGTATGCACCTGCGCCGGTCGCCCAACGATTGCTGATGGTATTGCGGTGAAAACCCCCGGAGATGTGACCTTTGGCTTGGTAAGTCAGTATGTGGATGAAATTGTGACAGTGGACGATGAAGAGATTGCCAATGCTATTTTGTTGATGCTGGAGCGGATTAAAACCGTATCCGAAGGCGCTGGCGCCGCCGCCGTGGCGGCTGTGATGAATCGACTGCCGGAATATAAGAATTGCAATATTGCAGCGGTAGTCAGCGGCGGCAACATTGACGTGAATATGATGTCGCGCATTATCAACAAAGGCATGGCCAAATCGGGCAGAAAAGTTGTCTTTGATACGGTCATACCGGATCGTCCTGGTTCGCTGTGGAAGCTGTTGCAGCTAACGGCGGATACTGGGGCTAATGTATTGGCGGTAACGCACAAACGAGAAACACCGGATGTCGAATTAGGCGCAGTTACGGTGGAGCTGGAATTAGAGACGGCGGATGATCAGCATATCCAAGACATACGGGAGCGTATGGAAGAACATCAATATCACGTTAATATTCGTTGAATCAGCGGGTTCCTAGAGTAGAAGGGAGGCAAACCATGGAAGAAAAACAATTAACTCGTGGTCTCAAAGCCCGGCATATTGAATTAATTGCGTTGGGCGGGACGATTGGCGTAGGGTTGTTCATGGGTTCGGCCAGCACAATTAAGTGGGCGGGACCGTCCGTTTTGCTGGCATATGCGTTAGCAGGGATCGTTATGTTTTTTGTGATGCGCATCATGGGGGAAATGCTGTACTTAGAGCCGGTGACGGGTTCTTTTGCGACGTATGCGCATAAGTATATCAGCCCCTGGGCGGGCTATCTGACGGCCTGGTGCTATTGGTTTTTATGGGTGACTGTCGGTATGTCCGAGGTAACGGCGATCGGTATTTATATGAATTATTGGTTTCCAGATCTGCCGCAATGGCTGCCTGCGCTGCTGGGGGTAGCGTTGGTGGCATCCGCTAATATGGCGGCGGTTAAGTATTATGGCGAATTTGAGTTTTGGTTTGCGTTGATTAAAGTAGCTACCATTGTAGCTATGCTGGTAGTCGGCGTCGGTATTATTTTCTTTGGTTTTGGTAATCATGGCATTCCGGTTGGGATTGATAATCTATATAGCAATGGCGGTTTCTTTACGGGCGGTTTAGAAGGATTTCTATTTGCTCTTTGCCTGGTAACGGCAGCATATCAAGGCGTAGAACTTGTGGGCATTACCGCGGGGGAAGCGGAAAATCCGCAGCAGACCTTGCGTAAAGCTACGAAAAATATTATCTGGCGTATCTTGATTTTCTATATTGGCGCTATTTTCGTTATTCTTGCGGTATATCCATGGAATCAAATCGGCAGCATTGGCAGTCCTTTTGTGATGACCTTTGCTAAGGTGGGTATTGCGGCGGCTGCCGGCATTATCAACTTTGTTGTCTTAACTGCAGCTATGTCCGGCTGCAACAGCGGTATTTACAGTGCTGGCCGCATGCTGTATACGTTAGCGGAGAATGGTCAAGCTCCTAAATATTTCGGCAAAGTATCCGCTAGCGGCGTGC
The DNA here is from genome assembly GCF_000374545.1 of Anaeromusa acidaminophila DSM 3853. NCBI lineage: Bacteria > Bacillati > Bacillota > Negativicutes > Selenomonadales > Sporomusaceae > Anaeromusa > Anaeromusa burkinensis. The sequence continues at coordinate 136,791 of NZ_KB894587.1, read as the reverse complement.
CAAGCAACAGCATTAAAGTGACAATTGCCTGCTTGCTGCTTGGCGTGCTGCTTAACTACTTGTATCCGAACTCGAAATTGTTTGTATATATTTACAGCGCTAGCATTTTGCCGGGAATGATACCCTGGTTTGTACTGGGGATTAGCCAGATTAAATTTCGTAAGCGCTGGGAGAAAGAGATGGGGAGCCATCCCTTTAAGTCTCCTTTGTACCCGGTCAGCAATTACGTGATGATTGTTTTTCTCTGTCTTGTATTGGTAGGTATGTGGTTTAATGAAGATACGCAGGCGTCCTTGATGGTTGGCGCCGGCTTTTGTGCAGTAGTGACAGGATGTTATTACGCTTTTGGCATTCATAAGCGAGTGGTGCCTATGGCGGAAGCAGCGCCGATAAAGCGTACGGAGTCTATGTAATAAAATACAAAAATGCCGTTCAGGAAGCGTTCCTGAACGGCATTTTTTAGGTTAGTCGGCAATATGAGCATTGCTGATGAATTGATCCCATTCCTGACGAGCGAGCAGGAATTGACGTTCTTTTGCGGAAAACTCATTTTTCGTTATTTTCTCATTCAGAAAGCGTTCTTTAGCTAATTCATATTCTAATCGTTGAATCTCATAATTTTGTTTGCGCAAAGCGCCTTCTACCGTTTGGGTCCAGTTGCGGAAGCCGAGATTTTGCATTTCCCAGCCTAAATTACCGATTTGCTGCTGCTCCTCCGCGGAAAGCTGACCGACAGTTCGCTTTGTCAGTTTTTTGAAGCTGCTTAAATATTGCTGAATATAGTCCATGCCTGTGAGGGCATTGGAAAACTCGAAGCGTTGCGTTTTTTCAGGGGAATCGGTCTGCGGGCTGGCGCTGCCGAACTGTGGGAGAGCTAGCGTTAAGCAGAGCATGGCAGCAAAGGCGGCGATTTTTGCTTTTTTCATAGGATAGAGCTCCTTCCGTTTTCCGAAATGAGGATATAATTTTATTATATATTCTGTAGGAAGAGAACTAAGTCCTTGTTATTGTAGAATAGTTACAATTGTTTATTTCTAAAATTGTTATTGGAAAATTAGGAAGGATGGGCACGTTAAGCAGGTTTTTTCGAAGAAAGAAGGAATGAAAACTAAAATGAGATATAAAGGCGGACCATCATGTAGACGAAAGGAGGATCAGCATGAGTAAATTTGTTAACCGGACTTGCGCTGCCATCCTGTTTCTTTTTTTGCTGGTCGGCTCTAGCTGTGCTTTAGCAGCGGAGGAAAATCTTCTAGGGGTTTACGGGCAAGAGAAGGATCAGCTTTTAATCCGCGAGCGGAGTGGAGAATTGGAACTGTTGTATAAGGTGGAAAATCAAGAAGACCAAGAATTTGCCAGCTATTGCAGCTATCCGTTGAAGAAAGAAGCGGATGGAAGCTATGAATTGCTGATGATAAGTCCCAAGCAACAAACGCAGACAAAAGTGAGCTTTCTTTATGATGATAAGCAGCGGGTAGCGAGCGTGATACTAGGCGAGAAACGATATGCTAAGCAGAGTTTTGCGCAGGACGAAGGAAAAACCTTTCGGATTCAGCCTCAGTTGCCGCTAGCAGGCCTGCGCCAGAAGGCGTTGCAAGCGAAGATGCCTATAGAAGAGGGCGTATTTTTAGAACCTGATCTAGTGGAACTGAAAAATTTGGATGCTTCGTTGCAATTAGACATTCGTTATGCTACGGACAATAATTTTATGGGGATGCCTTTATATGAAGAGGGAAGAGCCTTTCTGCAGCGTCCGGCGGCAGAAGCGTTGGTAAGGGTGAATCAGGCGCTTGAAAAATACGGCTATGGTCTGATTGTTTATGACGCCTATCGCCCGTGGTATGTGACGAAGATGTTTTGGGACGCAACGCCGGAAGCGCAAAAAATCTTTGTGGCGGATCCGGCAAAAGGCTCGAGGCATAATCGAGGCGGCGCTGTCGATATTGGATTGTATTCCAGAAAGACCGGACAGAGCGTGGCTATGGGCAGCGGCTATGATGAGTTTTCACTGCGCGCTTATTCGTGGTATCCTGGAGGAACCTCTGTGCAGCGCGAACGTCGGGAACTTTTGCGGCTCTTAATGGCAGGCGAAGGGTTTACGGTATATCCGGAAGAATGGTGGCATTTTGATTATGCATCGTGGCGCAGCTATCCGTTACTGAATGTACCCTTTCATGAACTATAAAAGAGCGATGAGTTTGCAAGAGGAGGTACTTTGATGAAGGTAATTGGCATAAACGGCAGTCCGCGGCTGCAAGGAAATACGGAGCTGCTTTTGCAGACGGTCTATAAAGAACTAAACCGCCGTGGTATTGCAACCGAAACGATTTCTTTGGCGCAGTATCCAGTAAAAGGCTGTATTGCTTGTCGCGCTTGCATTGCGCGTCAAAACAAACGGTGTATTATGGAGGATGACGCATTTAATGCATGTTTGGAGAAAATCATAGCGGCAGATGGATTGATTTTGGCCTCGCCAGTTTATTCGGCAGGGGTTACCTCGCAAATGAAGGCCTTTATTGACCGCGCCAGTATCGTGCTGGCCGCGAATCGGGGGCTTTTGCGGCACAAAGCGGGCGCTGCCATTGTGGCGGCGCGACGCGGTGGCGCTATAAGCGCTTTCGATACGTTGAATCACTTTTTACATAGTAAGGAAATGTTTTTAGTGGGCTCGACCTATTGGAATATGGGGTATGGAAATGCGGCTGGGGAAGTGGCGGACGATCAAGAAGGCATAGCGAATATGACTAACCTGGGAGAAAATATGGCGTGGCTGTTGCAAAAATTGCAAGGCTAGCGTAACGCATCAAGAAATGAAAAATAAGGAATGGCAGCCACTATATGACTGCTATTCCTTATTTTTTGTTGCGAATAGAACTAAAAAGGCGTCTCGTTTTTAAGCATTTTAATAAATTGCAGGGTCAGTTCGGGATCGAACTGGCTGCCGGAACAGCGAAGCAGTTCTTCCACGGCTTCCTTCTCGGAAGCCGCCTTGCGATAAGGTCGGTCATGCGTCATGGCGTCATAGGTGTCAACCAACGCGAGAATGCGGCAAGGCAGCGGGATGGCTGTCTTTTTGAGTCCCTGCGGATAACCGTGTCCGTCCCAGCGCTCATGATGGCTGATGATCCAATCGGCGATCGGTTCAAAATCGGGAATGGACTTGGCCATGCGATAGCCTATTTCCGTATGCTGCTTCATAATCGCCCATTCTTCTTCGGTGAGAGGACCGGGTTTAAATAGAATATGATCGGGGATGCCTACCTTGCCGATGTCGTGAAAATGGGCTAGCAGGCGCAAATCGGCTAGTTGGGAAGCCGGCAAGCCTAGAAACTCAATAAACTGCTCCATCAAATCATGCAGACGTTTGCCATGGCCTTCAGTTAAGTAGTCCCTTGCTTCTAAGGCGCGCTCCAGAGTCTGGACTATGGCGTTTTTAGCGCTTTGCTTTTGGAGCAATTTTTCGCGGTACATATTGGTATCCGCTTCCTTGAAGAGAGAGCACATGTCCGGGGGATTTTCGGAGGAGATGGCGTAGCCCAAAGAAAGACTGACCGGAAAGCGGTGCTGAGACTGATTGTGTTTTTCTAAGGCGCTGCGGATTTTGGTACAAACCGTAGGGAAAAAATCTTGCGAAGGCTGGTTGAAAACGGCGGCAAACTCATCGCCGCCAATGCGGGCGAGAAAGGAGTCGGCAGGAAAGGCGTCTTGCAATAGTTCGGCTACTTGGCGCAAGGCTTGATCGCCGGTGGCGTGGCCAAAGGTATCGTTTAAAAGTTTTAGACCGTCTACATCACAGACAAGCAAACCGGCGGTTTGCTGAATTTGACTTATTTGCTGCATTTTTTCTTCAAAGGAAGTACGGTTATAAAGCCCAGTTAAACTATCGTGTAAGCTTTGGTGGCGAAGCTTTTTTTCCCACTCGTAGCGTTCTGTGATGTTGCGGACAATAGCGATCGCTTTATCTGCTTCCATGGGGACAAGCCGAGCTTCATAATGCTGTGTATTCCATTCAAAATCAAAAGTTTGGAGACGCTTAACGGCAAGAGCTTGTTGTAAAAAGCGCATTGCTTTTTTTGCCAAAGATGGTGAGAGAATTTCATGGGCTGTTTTTCCTAAAAATGTTTCAGAGGGGAGAGCTAAAGCCATAGAGCTGGCTTTATATTGTAAAAACCGCCCGTCTTTGTCGACGGTGAAGATCGCGTCTGGAATAGCTTCAAAAAGAGCTTGGTTTTCATGGGTGCTTTTCAGCAAGCGTTGTTCAGCTTGACGGCGCACTAAATTTTCTCTTTTTAAAGAGTGAATTAGTTTAGAATTATTTAGCGCCAGGGATGCCATGCTGGCAAATTGTTCCAACGCTTCCGCTTCGGCGGGCGTGAAACTCCCCTCGCTTTCGTAGCGACTTAGGCCGATGATCCCGATAATTTCTTCCTTGTTCCATAAGGGGGTTAGCACCACAGCATGCATGTCAGGATAGGAGAGGTGATGCTTATTGAAACGCGCACGCAGTGCAGTGGGCGGCTCATTACGCAGTTGATATGCGGTATAGTCATTTTCAACAATGGTGCATCTCTGGCGCATTAATTCCCCGGCTAACCCTTCCTGCCAGGGAAATGAAACACCGACACAGCAAGCATGGACGCCTAAGCCGTGGGCCTGGAAATGTACTTGGGCTGCGGCATCTGTTTTATGTATAAAACCATGCTTTGTTTGCACCAGTGAGGCAGCCGCTTTCAGGATGTACTGTAAAATGTCTTCTTCCTGCAAATGGTGCAGTACTTGGAACATGCTTTTTTGCAGCGATTGCAGCAAAAATTGCTGCTGCTGGATGGTATAGTCGCGTGTGAGCAGCTCATCCAGTTGTTGACGTAATTCTTCCTCAGAAGCTAATAGTTCTTCGTAGGCGGCGGATAAGTCATTCTGAAGGGCCTGATTTTCGATCGTGAAGGAAGTTAAGGACTGATCAAGTTCCTTAACGTGGGAAAGATCTTGAACAATATGCAAGTAATAGGGTTTTTCCAACAGCGGGAAACAAGATGTCTGAATTTCAGCAAGAAAACAAGAACGATCACTGCGTATATGTGTGACATGGATCGTTTTGTCAGAAGCCTTCGCTTCGGCAAGATGATGCTGGAGATAGGTAGCAGAGTTTGATGCGCAAAGCTGTTGCAACGACAGCTCTAGCATTTCCTCTGGTGAATATTGATAAGCGTCAGCGGCTGCTTGGTTTGCATAATAGATGGAACCGTCCAGGCGGGTGAGAAGAACGATATCGTTTATTTTATTAAGAAGCGCTTCGTAGGCAATGTTATTTAAGAAGCAAGAGTTGTCGTGCTTGCAAGTACTATTGCTTTGCATCATAAACGGACTCCTCCTTAGGTTCTAACATGTATGCTGACTGCTGCAAGTGAAGTCTGATTTTAACGAACTTTTTTATAATTCAGCGTCTTGTTAAAGTTTTCCTTTTTTTCGTCGAAAATGGGTAACTTTTTATAAAAAAAGCCTCCCCGTCATAGGCATTATCCTATAACGGAGAGGCGGAAGATATTGTCTTGAAGTTAACGTTGCTCGCTAATGGCTAGGTGCTTATAGCGATCTTTTTCTTCGGCGCGTTTGGCGTTATTGAACCGGTCCAGGGTGCCAACAAGGTAACCGGTAATGCGGCGAATGCGCTCAAAAGACCCGGACTCGCCTTCGGAACGGCCGCACTGCGGGCAGACTTCGTCGATAATCCCGTTATAGCCGCAAAGCGGATCGTGATCCACCGGGTGGTTGATGGCGCCATAGCCAATGCCGCTTTCTTTCATGCAGCGGACAATGGATTCAAAGGCGTCAAGGTTTTTAAGGGGATCGCCGTCCACTTCCACATAGGTAATATGACCGCCATTGGTAAGCTCATGGTACGGCGCTTCCAACTGAACTTTTTTATAGGAGCCAATAGGGCAGTAGACCGGTACATGGAAAGAGTTGGTGTAATAGGCGCGGTCTGTGACCCCGGGAACGCTGCCAAAGCGCTTGCGGTCCATATCTACAAAGCGGCCGGAAAGTCCTTCGGCAGGCGTAGCGATCAGAGAAAAATTCAGGCCATATTTTTTAGAAGCATCGTCCATGCGCTGACGCATATGCCTAACAATGCGCAGCCCCGCCTCTTGCGCTGCATCCGTTTCTCCGTGGTGCTGACCGATGAGCGCTTTCAAGCATTCCGCTAGGCCGATAAAGCCTACGGTCAGCGTGCCGTGTTTAAGTACTTCACGTACTTCATCGTCGGCGGAAAGCTTATCCGAATCCAGCCAGATGCCATTGCCCATAAGGAAAGGATAATTGCGCACTTTTTTGCGGCATTGAATCTCAAAGCGCTCTAAAAGCTGGTCGATACAAAGATCAATGAGTTCATCCAAGCGTTTGTAGAATTGATCTTTGTCGCCATGGCTGAGAATGCCTAAACGAGGCAGATTGATCGAAGTAAAGCTGAGATTGCCGCGGCCGTAAACGATTTCCTGAGAAGGAACGGCGGGGTTGCCAATAACGCGGGTGCGGCAGCCCATATAAGCGATCTCTGTTTCCGGACGGCCTTCTTGATAATATTGAGAGTTAAAAGGCGCGTCGATAAAGGAGAAGTTAGGGAAGAGGCGCTTAGCGCTGACGCGGCAGGCTAATTTAAATAAGTCGTAATTAGGATCTTCCGGGTTATAGCTGACGCCTTCTTTGATCTTGAAAATCTGGATCGGGAAGATCGGTGTTTCGCCGCAGCCTAAACCGGATTCTGTAGCTAATAGAATGTTTTTGACTACCATGCGTCCTTCCAGAGACGTATCGGTACCGTAGTTAATAGAGCTAAAAGGGACCTGCGCTCCGGCTCGGCTGTGCATGGTGTTAAGGTTGTGAATCAGGGCTTCCATGGCCTGGTAGGTAGCTTTGTCCGTCTCAGTGACAGCCTGCGAAAAAGCGAACTGCTGCGCTTTAGTTAGTAAAGCCGTGTTGAATGCGTTTTTCAGCAAGGAAAACTCTTTTTCTTGATAGCCGCAGTCATTGGCTAAGGTAATTTGCAACTGCTCTTGCTCGTAAAGTGTTTGAGCCGCTTCAACGACGAGATCCTTAACATTTTCTTGGGCGCTTTCAAAAAACAGGGCTTTGCTCAGATTGTCTTGGTAACGCTTGACAAAGGTCTTGCGAACTCCTTCGGCCAAACCGTAGTCGAAATTAGGAATGCTCTGACCGCCATGCTGGTCGTTTTGGTTCGATTGAATGGCGATACAAGCAAGCGCGGAGTAGCTGGAAATGTCATTGGGTTCCCGCAATTGTCCATGGCCGGTAGAAAAACCGCCCTGGAACAAGCGTTGAATATCAATCTGGCAGCAAGTGGTGGTTAGGGTGTAAAAATCAAAATCGTGAATATGGATGTCTCCGTCTTTGTGCGCTTTGGCATGGTCTGGCTTCAAAATATACATTTCATTGAAGATTTTTGCGCCTTCCGAACCGTATTTCAGCATGGCGCCCATGGAAGAATCGCCGTCAATATTGGCATTGTCGCGTTTTAAATTACTTTCTTTAGAAGCGCTGTGGGTAATTTCCTCGTAGGTTTTCATCAAGCGGGTGTTCATTTCCCGCATTCTCGTACGCTCGGCGCGATACAAAATATAAGCTTTTGCGGCTTGAGCTAGATCCGCGTTGATTAGTACCTTTTCTACAATATCTTGAATATCTTCTACACTGGGCGGCGTGTTTTGGTTGGTATAAATCAAGGTAGCTTGATGGACCACTTCTGTAGCCAGTTGCAAAGCTTTTGTGTTGTCGTTAATGCCTGCAGTCTGCAGAGACTTAGCAATAGCGTTGGCGATCTTTTCTAAATTAAAGGGAACTTGGCGTCCGTCACGTTTAACAATGGTAGTCAGCATGGGCAAGGCGGCAGCATAGAATGCTGCGCCAGTCACCTCCTTATGTAGATGTGAAATTAGATGGTTTCTTTAAAGCCGATTTTAATTTTACATGAATATATAGTGTTGGTCAATAATGTTTAGCACTATATATTGTGCATTGGCGTCCTGGCCTGAAATAATAAGAAGTCCTGCTTAAATGGGTTTTTCGGGACGAAATAGTCCTAATTTATGGATTTGCGCTTGACTTATATTTTAGGAATACGCTTGTATGCAGACAGAAGCAAATTGTATATCAATACAGAGGAAATAACAAGCAGAAAAAGAGAGTCAATAACGGAAAAATGAAGTCAAGATAAAAATGTACACATTCTCCCTAATGTTAACAGAATAATGCAAAAAATAGTAATTAAAAAGTAAAGTGTTGGCTGCTTAAAAGAGATATTTATTAAAGAATAAAAGATATTAATTAAAGCACTGCATATATTTACAGTAAAAAACGACTATGGTAAAATAATCACAAACAAGGGTACTGTATTGTGTATACAAATATATTTTTTTACACAAGAAAGTGAAAAAAATCACTAAAAAGATGAAAAAGCCTTTGGAATTTTGGTAAGGATTTATTTTAGTTATAAACTAGAAGATGAGGTGGAATTATGCAAGCATTGCAGCAAAGACCTAAAGTTGTTGTTGTCGGAGGAGGTTTTGGGGGATTACAAGCGGTTCGTCAATTGGCGGATAAGGATGTCGACGTGGTGTTGATTGATCGGCGTCATTATCATCTGTTTCAGCCCTTACTGTATCAAGTAGCCACCGCCTCATTGGCGCCGGCTGATATTGCAAGCTCCACTCGCTCGCTTTTGCGAAAACAGGAGAATTTGGAGTTTCGCATGGCGGAGGTTACCGGTGTGGATTTTGTCCAAAAGACGGTGAAAACCAACAGCGGCGAAGTCACCTATGACTACTTGATTTTAGCGGTAGGCGGAGAAACTAATTTCTTCGGCATGGAAGATGTGCAAGCCCATGCCTTTGGCTTAAAAGACATTGACGAGGCGATTGCGATTCGTAATCATATTTTGTTGAAGTTTGAAGAAGCGTTACAAGAAGCGCATGTGCAGCGTCGCAAGGCGTTGCTGACGTTTGCCGTCAGCGGCGGCGGCGCTACCGGCGTAGAGTGCGCCGGCGCCTTGACGGAATTGATCGAACGGACGCTGTTGCCTGATTATCCGGCATTATTGCGTGACGAAATTAAAGTGGTCTTAGTGGAAGCGGGAGAACGGCTGCTGCCTATGGTGCCGGAAGCCTTATCGGAAGCGGCGCGGCAAGCATTGAGTCGCAAAGGCGTAGAAGTGCGTTTGCAAACGGCTGTTGCCGGGTATGACGGCGCTTGCCTGACTTTTCGCGACGGCAGCGCGATGGCAGCGCATACCATGATTTGGGCCTCTGGAGTTAAAGCTTCTTCCCTAGTGGAACAGCTGCAGGTGGAACGAGGACGTCAGAATAGAGTGCTGATAACGCCGACCTTGCAGGTTCCGGGAGCAGAAGGTGTCTTTTGCATAGGCGATGCCGCCGGATTGCAACAAGAGGGCGTATTGCTGCCCATGGTTGCGCCAGTAGCCGTGCAGCAGGCTAACTTGGCTGTCGAGAATATTATGCGCTTGCTTCGCGGGGAACCCTTGCAGACTTTTTCGTATCAAGATAAAGGCGCTATGGCGACAGTTGGCCGTCATTTTGCCGTCGCGAAAATCGGACCGCTGCAAAGCAAAGGCTTTTTGACCTGGGTGTTTTGGCTGTTGGTTCACTTGTTGCGCCTGGAAGGAACCCGCAATCGGCTGGCGGTATTTTTTAACTGGGGTTTGGATTACTGGTTTGCAACCCGCTTGGTTCGCCTAATTCAACCCCATGCAGGGACGGCGGTGCGTAGAACAGCGGAAAGCAGCTCGTCGGTTTAAAGGAATGAAGCAAGAGACTGTGTTGAAACAATTGTTTTAACACAGTCTCTTGGTTTGGCGCGTCTACCGTCAGCCCATTTTATGTTCATAGCCTGCAACTTTTGGGATAGTGACCTTTTTTTTACTTAATGGTGACATTCTTTCTATTTAATTATAATTAATAGTGGTGATATAGTAATGGAATGAAGCTCACGGGGAAGAGGAACATGTTATGATGAGGGCGATTTTATTAATGATGGTTTCATTGGGGTCAGCTGTAAACGGCATTTTTGTATATGGGCAGAAACCGACGGATATTGAAAAAACCGGTTGGGCCTATCAGTATTTGGGGGAAAACGGAGTTTCTGAAGCAATGATCGGAATGGGCGTCGTATTTTTTCTCTTCGGTTCTCTGCTGGTTAGAGACGAGTGGAAAAACTACAAAAAGGCAAAACAATGAATTGGGATGCATAAAGCGACCCAGTGTAACAATGAAAGTGCAATTGTATAATCAGAAAGAAGGTGAGATCTGTGAGTAAAGATAAAAACGTACCGCAAACGGCGAAAGAAAAGACAATTCGCTTTGTGATGGTATTTGGCATTGGTATGGCTGTATTTATCGCGATAACTGTATTTCGGCACATGTGAATGTTGCCGAAGTGATGAAGTTTTGAAAAGTCGTTTCGTTTAACTTGGAAATGTATAGTTATCGGATGAAAACATTTCTTCGAACCTAAAGCGGGTAAGCAAAAGTAACACAAACTATTTGCTTATCCATTTTTTTATTGTCAAAGCGTGCAAAAGCGAATATAATAGAAATCAAATGAGCATATGCTCAAAAGGAGGGCCTATGGCGCGTCAACGATGTTGCGGTTTGGTAGAAGAAGAGCCTCTTTGTCGACGCTTCCGAGCGGAAGGCGGAGAGGAAACGGTGGTACTAGGGGTGGATGAACTAGAAGCCATCCGCCTGAAAGACGCCGTTGGGTTAGATCAAGAAGCCTGCGCCAGCCAAATGGGGCTCTCTAGGCCAACGTTTCAACGCCTCTTAGCCCAGGCGCGCCGAAAGGTTGCAGAAGCGCTGGCTGGAGGAAAACATGTTCATGTAGAAGGAGGAGCATATCAAATGAAAAATCGACAATTCGAATGCAAAGCTTGTGGTCATGTTTGGGAAGAACCGCCATGCACGGAGGGCGGTAAACACGGGTATGAGCTAGCTTGCCCGCAATGCGGCGGCATGGAAAAATTCAAGCTTCAAGAGGGCGCTCGCCACGCTTGCGGCGGACATGGCTCGCATGGCGGCAGCTGCGGTTGTGGCGGCCACTAAGACGTCGTTTATTTGACACTAGCAATTGCGTAATGATACAATACGTAACGTAGTGTTGGCTTCCGTAGCTCAGGGGATAGAGCAGCGGTTTCCTAAACCGTTGGTCGGACGTTCGAATCGTCTCGGGAGCACCAGTAATTATAAGGGTCTTGGGCTTTGGCTCAAGGCTCTTTTTGTATATCTGAAAATATATGTTTTGCATTTAACCAAGGAGCGCTCAAAGGGGGGCTTTCCTAGCAAAGAGAGCTTTTGCTTCCAGAGTATGTTCGTGTTATTGTGTAGAGAGTAGGACAAAGCAAGTTCTAGTGAGTATTTAATTTAGCGTCCTTGAGGTGCATATGGATATTCAATTATTAAAAACGTTTTGCTTGGTCGCTCGGCTGGGGAATATTACGCAAGCAGCGGAGCAGCTCAATTTTACACAGCCCGCCGTATCGGCGCAAATTCGGACGCTGGAAGATCATTTTGGCGTACCCTTATTTGAACGAATTGGGAAAAAACTTTATATAACCGAAGCGGGCAGTTATTTAGTAGAACCGGCGGAAAAGATGCTGGCGCTTTATCGTGAAACCTTCCATTATCTTGGTAGCATCGCCGCAGGGGCGCCTACTCGCATTGCCTTATCCACTAATTATATTAACCACATCCTATCGCCCGCTTTATTGAAGTTGCAAGCAGCCAAGGCAGCGGGAACCGTAAGCGTTGTAATTTGCGCCAATTCTAAAGCGGTGTTGCACGGCTTAAAGAGCAATCAATACGACATCGGCCTTGTGCATGACTATATTGAGGAAAAGAATCTTGAGACTGTAACTCTTCGTTCGGATGAGCTTGTTTGGTGCGGTCATAAAAGTATTTTAGCCCAAGGAGAGCGTTCTAAGCTTACGGAGTATCCGATTATCAATTTTCGGCCGGGCTGTACGTTTCGCAAGCTCTGTGACGGCTTGCTGCAAAAGCATGGCTTGTCCTATGCGTTTGAATACAGCGATTTTGACGCTGTAACGAGCGCCATGGCAGAGGGATTAGGAATCGCTTTATTGCCGCGCGTTATTGTCAAAGATGAAAGAGAAATAGTTGTTTTGAAGCAGGCGGCGGAGGTTCAAATTACTCTTTGGGCGATTACTCGGCAGGATAAGCGTCTTTCTTCTTTCGTAAACTCCCTGCTTCAATTGCTTCAGGAACCATAGTCTTGATATAAAAGATTTCTATGATCTTATGGGGAATTTGAATTTCAAAAGCGAAAGGCCTTCCGGTTATAATTTAGAAATAAAGCAATAAGGGGGGCTGGTTTCATGCAAGGAGAGCTGGAAAAACAACGAAGCGTTATAGCGATGCTGGAAGGAATACCGGATTTGCTATATAGATTTGCTGACGTCGGAGAGGACTTGCCCAAGGATTTGCAGGAGCTGCCTTTCGCAGTTTCCATCGGCATACCCCTTTCCGATGCGATTATGGATCCAGTTGTGGACGGACCTGGCCAGGTATATTATGACGCCTATCGTAGCGTTAATGAGAGGCTAGATGCGTTGACTTTTCAAATTCAACAGGCAATCGAGCAAACGGGATATCGTGCCCATGCATTTGCTTCTTCCGAACGAACGGATTTTGTGAATGTGGCTGGCGATTTTCCTCATAAAACGGCTGCCGTCAAAAGCGGTCTGGGCTGGCTAGGAAGGAGCTCGCTTTTGATTACTAGAAGGTTCGGCCCTAGAGTTCGTATTTCCACGGTGGTTACCGACTTGCCCTTGCCTGTGCAGGATTTTTCCAAAACTAATTTTTGCGGCAGTTGCCGGCGATGCGTAGAAGCTTGTCCGGCCCAGGCCATTGTGGGTAATGCCTGGTCTATAGGAGTTTTGCGAGAAAGCTTGGTCGATGTAAAAAAATGCGATGCCTGGAAAATTAAAAACTATCCGCAATTTGACGGACTGGTTTGCGGCGTCTGTGTGGCGGTTTGCCCACATGGCGCTAAGAAGAAAAACTGAAAATTTAGGGTAATTGGGGTTTTGGAAATCTCATAGAGGAGAACATCGTGTTTGTGCCAGCCAATAAGGGTCTTGGGCTTTAGCTCAAGGCCCTTATTGGCATTTGGTGTGTAATTTACAGAACAAAAAAGTCGCCGCAGTGAAGCTCGCAAAAAAATATCCATAGGAGACAGGAAAAAGACTGATTTAGAACAAATAACTATGTAGAACTTGGAACGTGGCAGAAGGAGAGAGGAAATGTTTTCTTTAAATAAAACCAAAGAATTTCTTGTATTTGGGGTATTGTTGCTTGTTTTGATTTTAACGATCTCGTTATTGGCCCGGCCTCTGTTTATTGTTTTGTTTGTTGCTACATTGCTGGCGGTGCTGTTGAAGCCGCTGGTACAGTTTTTGCGCAAGAAGCTGCCGGAATCATTGGCGATCGCCTTGGCGTTAGGGGGATTCTTTCTTTTATTTGTTTTGATTTTGGCCTTTATTACGGGGAGTATTTTGCCGGCGTTGACCAATTTTGTAAAAGATATGCCCAATATAGCCGAAAATATGGCCTCTTTTGCCACGGTGTTGGCAGCGCAGCATCCTTGGCTTGGGTCGGCTGAATTTGTTCAGGAGCAGGCCAATCAGGTTTTACAGGCCGCAACGGCTTGGTCTGTTTCCTTTGCCAAGGCTTCCATCGGACCCATTTTGCAGACCAGCTCCAATTTGGCGGAAATGATTGGGATCCCGATTATTACGTTCTATTTCTTGAAGGATGCCAGCAAGGGGCGCAATGGAGTGAAAAAATTGTTTCCTAAGGCGGGTAATGTTATCCAGCAATTTTGCGATCAAGCGACATTTATGCTGGGCAAGTATATTCAAGGACAAATGGCGGTATCTCTTATTTCAGGGCTGTCGGTGCTGGCGGTGGGGTGGCTGTTGGGAGTTAATCATATTGTGCTGTTTGCTTTCTTATCGGCCGTGGGCGAGTGGATTCCGGTCGTAGGGCCGATCGTCGCTTCGCTGTTGGCGATTACGACGGTTTTGATACAAGATCCGCTGATGGCCACGAAGCTGCTGATATTTTACGTTATTATGTTTAAATTGAATCACAACCTGATTTATCCGACGTTGGTCGGTAAGGCGACAAAACTGCATCCGGCGTTTATTATGATTGGCGTGTTATTCGCGGGGCATATTAGCGGCGTCTTTGGCATGCTGGTTATTGTGCCGACGTTGGCGATTTTGTACATTTACTTTTCGGCGGTATATTCTTTAGAAAAAGAAGAGTAAAAGAGCTGGAAGTGCTATTGGAATTTTGAGTGGAAGGAGAGATAGCTGGTTATGAATAAAGCGCAGATGGTTTTTATTTTAGAACACGGCTACGGGAATAAGAGCAATCTTGATAAATTAAACTCCTTGCTTGCGACCGGCTGGAGAGTTGTGACCATGGCGCCCATGGGCATAGCTGCAACAGGAACCAGCCCGGACTGTTATTACGCATCCACTATCTTGCTGGAACGGGAGCAATAAAAGGGAGGTGAGGTGTATGGGCTAAAAACCTTTAACCTATATTTAAAGAACCACCAACTATCTAGGCAGGATTTTAGTAGCTGGCAGCGAAGATCGTCAGTAAAAGATAGGTTCGTAAAGGAGGAGAGGGTATGGGAAAGCAGGCTGTGGCTGGCAAAGCCGAGGAATTGCGCCGCTGGGCGGCAGCGCATGCAGGTTGGCTGGCGGTTTCCGACGGCGACAATCTCCTGGAAAACGAGGTAGCTTTGATTTGCAGCTTAGCTACTATTTATGACCGGAAGTTGACGTCGGAGCAAGCGCAGCAATTCTTGCAGCAACTGCCGGGAGGCATATTGCAAGCAGACTTGAATGAGCGCATTCCCTTTCCTCCTTTGCGCATACCCGTCAGTATCGGCGTGACCTATGCAGTAGGCTGTGTGGCTGAACAATGGCTGGCGGACGGTTGTCCAGCCGTAACGCCGATATACGGGGTTGTCCTGCAGCGACAGATCTTTCAAGCGCGGCTTTTAGTGGATGAGCTGCGGGAACATCCTCAAAAAGAAATTCCTTTGGCATAAAAAACGGTTCCAGGCTGATACGAAGCCTGGAACCGTTTTTTATGCCGGAAATTATCATCGAACCGCGAAATACACGAAAGACGCGAAAGTGTTTTATGAGTTAAATCCTCAAAAGCTAAGGGCGGCGGTGACGCCCTGTTGTTGCAGGAAGGGGAGAAGTTTATCAAGTGTATCGCGTTGCAAGGGATAGTCGGAAGCGGGTAGAAAATAGCGAGCTAGTTCTTGTACTACCAGCAGGGCGTCGGCGCTCTCCGTCTCTAAGAGAGGCTGCATGCCTTGGCCCAAAAAAGAACGCTGGTATAGCTCGTGGAGAGCGGCGACAATATGACCTGCGGGAACTCGGTCGTCTAGAAGGCGAGATTCCAAGTGGACGTTCCAAAAAAGCGAGAAGTCGCGTCCAGGCATTTCGGTCAAGGCGAGCGTCGCTTGTTCCAGCTCGTGAAGGGATGCTGGAATTTCTTGTTGAGCCTGTTGAAGTAAATAGGTGCAAAGACCTTGGTAAAAGCGGCGGAAACGCAGGAAGACTCCTTGATAATCGCCGCGCAGAAAACAGCGTTCGCAGCCAAAGGCCAGCTCTGTCAAGTAATCAAGATTGTACATTTCTTCGTTAGTAAGCAGGCGAACAAGAAATAAAAATTGCTTGGATAGTATTTCTGCAGGAAGTTCCGCATCGGGAATGTCGGATAGCTTATAGCAAAGGCTGCGCAATAGGCGGGAGGCTTCCGCGTATTGCATGGCGTCCCAATAGTGATAGGCTTGAAAAATTTCCGTCATCAAGCCAGCGGCGCGGCTGCAGTCGGCGCAAAGGGTTACCGATTTAATTTGCTGGCATTCGCGAGCCAATTCAGCAAACCGCATTTCTTCGGCTAAGGGCCGGATTTGCTCTAGGCTCATTTCTTCACTCAGCAAGGTAGGCTGCAGACGAGAGAGCTTCAGGTGGGAGGCGTGATTGACAACCGGCTGCGCCTGCCAAAGGGTGGCATTGGGAATAAGGCCGGCTTCGCATAAGAGAAGGAGAACGCCCTTCATCGCTTCCGTGCCGGAAGAAGTATTAAGATGGAATTGCGGCGGGTGTTGCTGCCAATGTTGGATAATGGTCAGCAAAGTATGCTTGCTGGCAGCGAGCATATCAGTAAAGCTAGTTGGATCGGCTGTGCTTATGGGCCGAATATATACAGGCAAGGAGGGACTGTAGGCGGTATGCAGCCATTCACGCATGGCTTCTGCCGCTTCTTGGGACAGGGAGGACCCGGGAGCTTCCGTAGGCGCGCAGGGCAGCAAATATACTACTTGCGGAGCGATTTGACGGCATAAGGCTTGCAACGGGCTTTCCGGTCCGGGGTCTCGGCTGTCGAGAAAACTGATAAGAATGGATGGGCTGTGTAGAACCATGTTCGAGACCTCCTTGGGGGTATAATATATATTAAATAAAGGGTTAGACGTTAGGAGAGGAAAACCTGCTTGTAAAATGGGGAAAAAGAAAAAATACAAAAATCCTGCCCAGCTAGGCCGGACAGGATTTTTGCCAATGGGAATTAGTATTCCCAGAACATACGTTGAATTTCTTTGGTGTCTTTGGTTTTGGTCAAAGCCAGCATTAATAAAATGCGCGCTTTTTGAGGATTGAGGGTGTCCGAAGCGACAAAGTCCAGTTCATCATCATTAGCTTCGCCGTTGCGGGCCAAAATGCCATTGCCTACGCGAGAGCTGCGGACAATAACGACGCCTTGTTTGCGGGCGTCAATCAAACCTTGTTTTACTTCGGTAAAGAGGCTGCCGTCGCCAACGCCGGCATGGACAATCCCTTTAGCGCCATGAGCGACAAAAGCGTCCAGGCCATCGCGGGAATTGTTAGCATAGCCATAGACGATATCTACGCGAGGCAGATCGGTCAGGCCGGTGATGTCGAATTCGCTGTGGGTCGTATGTTTGCGGGTGGATTCACGATAGAAGTAAGCTTTGCCGCCTTGCATATAGCCGAGGTAGCCAAGCTCAGGAGCCCGGAAGGTGTCCAAGAGAGAAGTGTTGGTTTTGGTTACTTCGCGAGCGCCGTTAATGGCGTCGTTCAAGCAGACCAGCACGCCTTTATTGTGAGCTTCTTTGGTGCCGGCGATGACGACTGCATTGTACAGGTTCATCGGGCCGTCAGCGCTCATGGCTGTCGGCGGACGCATAGCGCCAACGATGACAACCGGTTTTTCACTTTTAACGACTAGATTTAAGAAATAGGCCGTTTCTTCGATGGTGTCGGTACCATGGGTAACGACAATTCCATCCACATCATCGGAAGCCAGCAGTTCGTTGATGCGTTTAGCCAATTTCAACCAAACTTTGTTGGTCATATTTTCGCTGGCGATTTGCGCAATCTGCTCGCCGCTTACATTGGCTACTTTCTTAAGTTCCGGTACGTTGTTGATGAGCGCGTCCACGGGAACTACAGCCGCGGTGTAGCCAACAGTGGTAGTGCTGGTGGCTCCAGATCCGGCGATAGTGCCGCCTGTGGCAAGAATTTTGATGTTGGGCAGATGATTGTTACTGGGTTCTGCAGCAAAGGCTACTTGCAAGCTGCAGAGGAAGACTACCAGGACAGCTAAGGTGACAAGAACTTTCCGATTCATTCACTCAACTCCCTTTTTCAAATAATTTGAAATCTACCAATGAATTCAGTATACCATAAAACAAATACATTGCGAAAAACAGAAAAACAAGCATGGGGGAAAAAATGGAAGAAACAGCAAGGTATACATGTCTATTCTGAAGAGAATGTTAGTTAAAAAGATATTTTGCGACGGGACACCCTTTTGATTTGTTCCGGGAGAAGGTGGAAAAGGGCAGGAACTGGAGTAAACAAGTAGAATCAAGAGAAAACAAGAAGAGTGTTCGCAGGAGGAAGTTATGAAAACAGCTAAAAATTTTTTATTGGGACTTTGTCAGATGGCTACACGCGTTGCTAAGGAGGAAAATCTGCGCCAGGCAGAGCAGATGGTGCAACAGGCGGCCCGCGAAGGCTGTCGCGTGGTGGTCTTGCCGGAAATGTTCAGTTGTCCCTATCAGGCGGCGCTGTTCCCGAAGTATGCAGAACCGGCTTCGGGAGAAACCGTACGGCGTATGAGCGACTGGGCCAGGGAGAACGGTGTCATTTTAGTAGGCGGATCCATTCCAGAGATTGATGAAGCGGGGCGCGTCTATAATACGTCCTTTGTTTTTGACGAACAGGGAGTTTTGTTGGGGCGACATCGAAAAATGCATCTGTTTGACGTGGAAATTGCAGGGGGGACTTGTTTTCGGGAATCGGATACATTAACAGCTGGAAATGAGTTGACTTTGTGTGATACTTCCGTAGGCGTGGTGGGGGTCGGAATCTGCTATGACATGCGCTTCGGCGCTATGGCCGCGGAATTGGTGCGGCGAGGGGCCGATTTGTTGATTTATCCGGCTGCCTTTGGCTGGACGACTGGGCCGGCTCACTGGGAACTGACGTTGCGGGCCAGAGCGGTAGATCACCAGATTTTTGTTGTCGGGGCTGCGCCGGCGAAGCTCGAAGGGGCTGTTTATGAAGCATATGGACATTCACTGGTGGCGGATCCTTGGGGCCGAATTTTGTTTCAAGCCGATGAAACGGAGCAACTGGTGAAAGTAGAAATAGATCGCGCGGTGCAAGAAAAGGTGCGCGCGGAATTGCCGCTGCTGCAGCACAGCCGCGAAGATTATCGGCTTCTGCCGTAGAGTGAAACCTATAGTAAAAGCGACTATGCCCCTGGGGCATAGTCGCTTTTTTATGACACTGAAATTTATAAATTCGTGATTTGCTTCCTCGGATCGCTTCTCTGCTTCTAACGTGTTTTAAGGCTTGCGGCCAATGAGCAGCAAAAGAGCGTACAGTAAGGCTTGCGGGCGAGGCGGACAGCCGGGAAGCTTCATGTGCACCGGGATAAAATCTTCTACTTTTCCGGCTAACGCGTAAGGAGCGCCGTTAACGCAGCCTCCGGAGGAGCAGGTGCCCACGGTTAGAACGAGCTTGGGTTCCGGCATGGCTTCGTAAGTGCGCAAAACAGCGTCTTTTAGGTGATGCGTAACACCGCCAGTGACCATTAATAGGTCGGCGTGACGGGGCGAGGCGACAAATGAAATGCCATAACGCGCCAAATCGTAATAAGGATTTCCTAAGGCGGCCATTTCAAAATCGCAAGCATTGCAGGAGCCTGCGTCGAGGTGGCGGACTGCCAGAGAACGGCCGAACATACGATGCGTTTCCTCAGCAAGCGTTTTTCCTAAAGTCGTATGAAAAGCGTGATAGCTTTCCGGGACATGCTGCAGCAAATGGCGTTCGCAAGACTCCAGACAAAGGCCGCAAAATGTACAGCGTTCCGGATTCCATTGCCACTCAGGCTGCGTGGTAAGGGCGCCTGTCGGACAGGCGGCTACGCAATGGTGGCATTGACTGCAGCATTCTGTTTGCTGCAGCCGACCGCGCAGTGTGAGCGGCGCGGGAGCGGCTGTGCTTTCAGTGACACAACCGGTTTGCAAAATAGTATTTAGCAATTTCCACATGATCGTACTCCTAACGGTCGAGACAAGCGTAACACAGCTCGAAGCTTTTGTTAATTAAAGGGAAGTCAGGGATGATGTTTCCCGGTACGGTGAGCGGTACGGCCATCCAGTTGGGGTAGGACGCAGAACGTAAGAAGAGACGGGACAGATGACCGCTGCTGTCAATTTGCAGCCAGATGAATTCGCCGCCGCGGGGAGATTCCGCCCAACCTAAAGCGCTGCCTGGCGGCGGCAAGGGCGGAATCGGCGTTTGTATGGGGCCGGGCGGCAATTGGCGCAGCGCTTTGCCTAAAAGCAGCAGACTTTCCTGGGCTTCGTCGGCGCGCAAAAAAAGCCGGGCGGCGACATCGCCTTCTTTACGAACCGGGATGTGCGGCTGCAAGGATTGGTAAGCGCCGTAGGGAAGATCCCGGCGTAAATCGATATTTACGCCGGAAGCGCGCGCCGCAGGACCGACTACGCCAAGATCCAAGGCGGCTTTATGGGGCAGAATGCCCGTGGTTTCCGTGCGTTGGCTTAAAGCGTCATGTCCGGCTAAAAGGTCAATGAAGTTTTTTACCTTTTCTTCAAGCTGTCCTAAAAACTGCAGCAGTTCTTGCTGGTCTTTGTCATTGATATCACGGGATACGCCGCCCGGCGTGATCCAGCTGCGCAAGAAACGGTGCCCGGTAAGGCGTTCATTCCAACGCTGGCAATCTTCTTTCAAGCGGCTGCCGATGCTGACGCCTGCGTGAAAACCGACGCCGGCGCAAAGATTTCCCATATCGCCCAAATGATTGTAAAGGCGCTCCAGCTCGCAGGCGATAAGGCGCAGCATAGCGGCGCGAGGCGGAATTTCCTGGCGGCAAAGCGTTTCAACCGCCTGACAGAAGGCCATGGCATGGGTGACGCTGCAAGCGCCGCACACGCGTTCTACGCCATGAAGAGCCTGGCTGACGGTGCGGCCTTCCATGGCTTTTTCTACGCCGCGGTGCGTGTAGAAAAGACGCGCTTCTAAATGCAGTACGTTTTCACCGGCTTGGGTGAAGCGAAAATGACCCGGCTCAATAATGCCGGCGTGAATGGGGCCGACTGGCGTTTCAAAAAGACTGTCGCCGCTGGCGCGAGGCACTGGAAAGGCTTCTCCTTCTGGAGGTAGTGCGGCTCCCGCATCTTTACGCAGCGGAAAGACGCCGCGCGCATGATGCAGCACCAGTGGACGCAAGTCAGGATGACCAGCCGGAGACAGGCCGAATAAATCGTGAATTTCCCGCTCATACCAGGCGGCGCCGGGGAAGATAGCAGTAATACTGGGGAAAGAGGACGAGGAGGCGGAGAGGGGCAGACGCAGCAGTTGCAAATCCTGCTCTTGGACCTGGAAAAACACGGCATAAATGGCATACACGCCGTGCAACGCTCTCTCGTCATTTGCGAATAAGGCGGACAGTTGATAATTGCGTCCGTGAAGCTGCGCGATTTGCGCCTGCCAATTTACGGGCAATACATCATGGCTTTGCATAAGGGGCACCTCCCAGGGCAATCAAAGTGGCGTCATTCAGCAGTTGGACCAGCATATCCGGCAGGAAGAGCCCGCCAATGGCCACCAGCAGCAAAGAGCCGATCAGAATGAAGCGAGTTAAATGATTTAAAGACACGGAGTGGTGACTGTGCGGCGCTGTACCGCCTGTGAGCTGGCCGGCGTAGTGCATTAAACCGGCAAAAGCGCCTGCTAAAAGAAGCAGCAGCAAAGCGGCCAGCCAAGGGCGATCTGCGGCGAAAAGCGCCTGGAGCAGCAAGAACTTGCTGAGGAAAACGCTAAAGGGAGGCGTGCCGGTAATGGACAGCATGGCTGCCAAGAAAATCCACCCAAGGAAAGGAGAGGATTGCAAAAGACCGCGAATGCGGGAAAGCTGCCGCGAATGATATTCCTGCGTAATAAAGCCGGCTGCATAGAAAAGCGCGGACTTAGTAAAGCCATGCGTCAGCACATGCAGCAGGCAGGCAAAGAGGGCGGCAGGCGTGCCGACGCCGGCGCCGATGGCGAGAATGCCCATGTGCTCCACACTGGAGTAAGCGAGCAGACGCTTGAGATCATGCTGCAGCAGCAAAAAGGGAACCGCTACTGCCAGTGACAAAATGCCTAAAGCAAGCAGCGCTGTTTCTGGCAGTCCTGGCGGCAGAGATGGGCGCAAGATAGCGATGTGGCGCAGCAGTACATAAAAGGCGCAACTGAGCAACGCCCCGGACAAGAGGCCGCTTACAGGCGCTGGCGCTTGGCTGTGGGCGTCGGGCAGCCAGGTGTGCATAGGCGCTAAGCCGGCTTTGGTGGCGTACCCAATCAGCAGGAAAGCAAAAGCCAGGCGAGATAAAGGAGCATCTAAAAGAACGCCAGGCTGGCTGAGCGCGACAAGGCTTAAGGGCTGTTCCAGCGCGATACCGGCTGTGGCTTGCGCTTGGTACAACAAAATAGCGCCAAGCATAGCCAGGCTGATGCCAACCGTGCAAAGGAGTACGTACTTCCAAGCGGCTTCCAGGGAGGAGCGGTTGGATTGGAATGCTACAAGCAAGGTGCTGGCTAGAGTGGTGGCCTCAATGGCTACCCAGACAAAGCCTAGATTTTCTAGAAATAAGGCGCTTTGCATAGTGAAAATAAATAATTGCAACAGCGCATAATATTGGCCTAAGCGGCGAGGCTGCAGATGCCCTCCGGCAATTTCGGCGGCTAAGTACGGGCCGGAAACTACTAAGGCGGACAATCCCAAAGAAGCGACCAAAAGGGAAAAAATCAGACTGAGTGCATCGACATATAACCAATTATCCCAGGCGAGTGGCAGCGGGCCTTGCAGCCAAAGCCAGCCGACGGAGCTTAATGAGAGAACGGCGGCGGCCACATTGAGGCGATACAGCCAGGGAGAATTTTTGAAAAGAACGATGCTGCCTAAGGCCGCTGCCAAAGGGCAGAACATGGTGAATAAGGCAAATAAATACATGTGGCGATCATCCTTTGAGATTTTTTAACACGGACGTATCTGTAGTTTGGAAGGAATATTTTAAACGGCGCGTGAGGACTACCAAGACGATGACAGCTACGAGAAGATCCAGGAAAATTCCAAGCTCAATCACTAAAGGCAAGCCGCCGGTGATGGAAAGTCCCAACAGATACAACCCGTTTTCTAACGTGACAAGGCCGACGATTTGTAGCGGCGCCTGACGGCGAATCATCAAAAGCAGCAAACCCAACAGCACTAAGGTAATAGCGGTGGAGAGAATGTCTCTGCCGCTGGAAGCGGGCAAAGCCCCGGACAGCAGACCATGCGAAAGCATGAGTAAAAGACCGCCGGCAAAAAAAGACATATTGGGTGATAAAATGGGATGAGTTTCTTTTTCCGTTTTAAGGCGCAGCACCAGGCGGCGCAGACTGTAGGGGATAAGCATTCCTTTGATGAGCAAAGTCAAAATGGCGGCGATGAAAAGATGGCTTTCGTTTTGAGAAAGGCCGGCATATAAGCATACGCCGCTAAGGAGCAGTGATTGTAAAAAAAGAATAATAACTGCGGTTTTAAGTGCGGTTACACGCAGCAAAGTCAGGGCTGAGGCCAGTAAAAGCATGGAAAGTAAAGACAAGAAAAGCGCCTCCTTAGTTTGACTAGAGTCTTGAAGAGAGAGAAAGTAAGGAAAAAACAGCCGACAGCGCCAGGTATTGCGGCACACGGAAGAGGCGCATCTTGACAGTGACCATTTCCGCTAAGCCGATAAGGGGCGCCGTGAGCAGCGTTTTTAAAAATAAACCGAAAAAACCATCGAAAGGAGCCGGCAGGACCGGCAAAAAGAGGGAGGCAAAGAGGAAGGCCAAGGTGAGTTCACGGATCATGGAAGCCCAGTGGATAGGGGCTAAATCTTGACCGGCGTACTCCAAGACCATGGCTTCATGGATCATCGTCAGTTCCAGATGGGTGTCGGGATTATCAACAGGAATACGGCCGCTTTCCGCTAAAAGTACAGTGAAAAAAGCAGTTGCCGCGAAAATTTCCGGTAAACCGAAGGCGCGCAGCTGCGCTGCCTCTAGGAGTGAGGCGAGGCTGGTAGCGCCGGCGCTTAAGGCCAACTGGAAAAAAGAGAGCAGCAGCGCTGGCTCGACTAAAGCGGCGACATACATTTCTCGAGAAGAACCCATTCCTCCGAAAGCGCTGGAGACTTCCAAGCCGGCAATGGCTAGACAGAAGCGGCCTAAAGCCCAGAGACCGCCTAAAAAGAGTAAATCATTGCCGGTACCCGGGAGAATGGGGAGCATCGCGGCGGCGCCTAAGGCGCAGGCTGCGTAAAGAGGCGGCCAGGCTCCAAAGAGAGGGGAGGCGCTGGTCGAGCGCAGCGGCTGTTTGCGAAAAAGACGTTGCAGTTCAAAGTATGGCTGCCAGATCGGCGCGCCTTGGCGATTTTGTAGATATGCTTTGGTTTTGCGGACTACGCCGGTAAAGGCGGGGGCTAGCAAAGCCAAACCAAGAGTTTGTAGAAAAAGCGAAGTTGTATCCATGGGATCACCACCTAATGCTGTAATACAGGCAAGCAACCGTTGCCGTTAAAATATAGGTCATATAGAGTTGAATCGAGCCTGCCTGCATAGAGCGCAGGCGGGAGGCTGCGCGGAGAATCGAATGCTGCAGGGGCTGATAAAGATATTCGATAAGGTAGCGCGTACGCGACAGGTGATGCTGTAAAGAGCCTCCCCAATAAGGATGGATTCCTTGACGGAGCAGAACACTTTGCGCCGGGCCGACAAGGCTGGCGAAGGCGCGTTGGAACGGTTGGGCTTGCGCAGTCGCACTGTAGCCAAAATGAGCTTCCGGTACGATGCCGCAGGTCCAGGTAGGAAGTTGCGGCGTTTGCCGCTGCGCCACCAGAAAGGCCAGAAAGACAGCGGCCAGAGCCAAGAGCCAAGCGGTGGCGGAATAGGGCAGCGAGGGGAGGGCGCTTGCTTGCAGCCAGAGCAGGCGCAAGCTGTCAGCCTGCCAAGTGGCTAGAAGGGTCAAAATAACCAGTCCCATGGGCGCCTGAACAAGAGCGCCTTTAGGAGCGTGAAACTCAGGACGCCAAGATCTCTTTTCCGGTCCAAATACAGGCAGAGCCAAGGCCTTTAAAAAAGCTGCCGCGCTGGTTGCTGCCGCTAGACCTAAGGCGGCTAGGGCGATACCGGCGGGCAAAGGAGCGTCCACAGGGCCGCTGCCTAAGGCTAAAATGCTTTGAAACAGCAGCCATTCGCCGGGAAAACCCGCAAAGAAAGGCAGGCCGGCGGCGCTGCAACTGCCAATTCCCAGGCAAAGGCAGGTGCCCGGCATGCGGCGCCAGAGGCCGCCTAAGGCGTCAAGGCTGCCTGTGCCGACGGCATGGATTACCGAACCGACCCCTAAAAACAGCAAACTTTTATAGAGAGCATGCAAAAAGACGTGCAGCAGCGCTGCATTCCAGGCGAGGGACGCCAGGTAAACATCTCCGTAGAGCTGGCCAAGCAGGCCAGCGCCGAGCAGCGCAAAAATTAAACCCAGATTTTCGGCGCTGCAAAAAGCGAGCAGGCGTTTCCAGTCGCCTTCCGTGACCGCATATAGGGCCCCCATGAGCGCTGAAAGGCAGCCAGCGCCTACTAGCAGCCAGCCCCACCAGGCAGCAGCGGCGAAGGGAAGAAAATCCCATAAGAAACGGCACATTCCATAGACCGCCGTTTTCAACATGATGCCGGACATTAAGGCGGATACATGGGAAGGGGCGGCCGGATGAGCCCGAGAGAGCCAAATGTGTAAGGGAACTAAACCGGCTTTGATGGCAAATCCCAAAAAAGCAAGCAAGAAAATAAGGCTGCTCAGAGAACCGGGCGGCAGGCTGCCGAAACTTGCAAAATCCAGGGAACCGCTGGAGGCGCTTAAGAGAAGAAAAGAACCTAAAAGGCAGGCCGTGCCGATATGAGTCATCAGCAGGTAGAGAAAACCGGTACGAATAGAACGCTTCTTTTGATCCTGGTAACGGACTAAGAGAAAAGAGGTCCAAGCCATGATTTCCCAGGCAAAGAAAAAGAAATAAACATGGGAGGCGGCAAAGACGCCCGCCATGCCGGCGAGGAATAGATTCCAGCAAGAAGCTAGGCGACGCGGTTGCTGTAAATGGTGGGTGTAAGCGATCGCATACCAGGAAGCGAAAACGCCAACCAGGCCAAAAGGCAGAAAAAAAGATGCTGCCAACCAATCCAATTTTAGTAATTCGGATTTGCTGGACAGCAAGGAAAAAGGAAGTAAAAACATATTTGGTTGAAACAGGCAGACTGCGAGGGCAATCAGGCAGATACTTCCGCCTATGCTGCACAGATAAGCCATCCTAGTCCTAGCGGGAAGCGGTGGCAGAACTGCAAGACAGCCTACGCTAAAAAAAGCAAGAGCTGCAAAAAATAACCAATCTACCGACACGAGAAAACACCTTCTTCATTAACATTTCCAATGTACTTTCTCAATAGAAAGCTGGATAGCACCAACATTTTATTATAAATTTCATAAAAGAACAAAAGTAGTATTTTCGTAAATTATCGTATAAAAATGCGATAATAGAGCATGAGCATAAATTTTCGAAAAAATACGCACAGAAGCAAAAAAATACAGCTTGTTTGGACCTAAAGCGAAGGAACGCTTAAAAGAGGCTTGGTTTTTTAGAAATAAAAAGAACCCGCAGTGTCTAGCCTGCGGGTTCTAGCGAGTTTCTGGTTGTAAAGAAAGTCCTTGGCAAAAATCTGGAAGAAGTAACTTAGTTGCTTGCTGCGGGAGCGGCGGAAGTCTGAGCTGCGCGCAGGCGCAATTGTTCTTCTTTAATGCGCAGCAGCCAGGCGTCCACTTCTGAAAAGATGCGGTGTTCAACGCCGCTGTTCACGCTGAGCGGCTGCACATCCCAGATGTTCAGCTTACGGGTCTGGTTGGTGAAATTAGGATTGTCGGAGAGGCAAAACAAGGTTCCTTGTAAACGAATAGAGACCAACGTATCATCGTCATATACGCCGTGACTGTACGTGAATTCCTGGACTGTATCAAGACGGATAGCCAGTAGTAAGGCAGCCTGGTTGTTGCGTCGCAGTTCTTCCAAAGCGGTTAAATCCCAACTAGCAGGAAACGGCGTGGCTAGGCGTTCGTAGATAGGGAGTCGGTAGGAGCGCTCCATTTTTTGCGTGAGCGCTGCAGCAACTTGCGAGGAGATGTCGCCGGAAACGGGAACTAAGGCAATGCGTTCGATCGGGAAGGCGCTGACCGTGGCTGGGCTTATTAAAATACAGAAAAGGAAAAGAAACAAAACAAACCAACGATACATGCAAATCCCTCCTAAGGTTAAAATCTTTTAATTTAGTATAGCATGAAGAAAAATAAAAAATAAAATCAAATAAAATGCAGAAAAGGAGTGGATTATAACTAAAAAAGATAAAAAATGCATGAAAATGAAGAAATATACGACTTTTCCCGTGGTGAAGAATCTCGTATAATAAAAAACGGACACAGAAGTGTCTGAATTTTTTTACTAGCACAATGTATACAAAATACGTAATTCAGAATCAAAAATAGAAAAAACAAGTAAAGGAGGAATTGTAGCGCCTACTTTTTAAAAAGAGAAAAGAGAAAGTAAGAACAGGGGGATGCAAGACGTGAATGGAAAGGTAGTTCGCGGTGTATTGTGTGTGTTAATTGGTATGGGCATTTGGTTTGCGCCAATGCCGGAAGGAGTCAAGGTGGAGGCCTGGCATCTGCTGGCTGTGTTTATTGCCACCATTGCGGCCTTTATCTTACAGCCAGTCGCTATTGGCTCTGCAGCGGTTATTGGCTTGGCTACCGTTGTATTTACAGGGGTTCTGAAACCTGGACAGGCTCTGGAGGGGTTTTCGGCTACGGTTATTTGGCTGATTGTAGCGGCATTTATGTTTTCCAAAGGCTTTATTAAAACCGGCTTGGGACGGAGGATTGCCTTCGTCTTGATGCAGCGTTTCGGCAGTAGTACTTTAAAGTTGGCTTATACGCTTTCGTTTACCGATTTGATCATAGCTCCCTTTACTCCCTCTAATACGGCGAGGGGCGGCGGCATTATTTATCCTATTACACGTAGCTTGTGCACTGCGTTTGGTTCAGAACCAGGGCCCTCACGCCGCAAGGTAGGGGCGTATCTGATGTTAAGCGCTTATAGTGCGGTTATTATTAGCGCCTCTATTTTCATGACAGCAGCCTCTAATAACGTGGTAGCTGTAAAATTGACACAAGACTTGTTTGGCAAAACGATTACCTGGATGGATTGGTTTTTAGCTACGTCGCTTCCAGGGGCGATCTGTACGATCGTGTTTCCTTATTTGATTTACAAGCTCTATCCGCCGGAAGTCAAAGAAACGCCGGAAGCAAAGGATTTGGCGCGTGATGAACTGCAGCGTATGGGCCCCATGAGCTCGGCTGAAAAGATTCTTACTGTAATTTTTGGTATTTCCTTGGTGCTGTGGGCTACTACGTCTATTACGAATTTTGATTCTGCTTTTATTGCGATTGCCGGCTTATCTGCTATGCTGGTAACCAAGGTGCTTGAATGGGAAGATGTGTTAGATGAAAAAGGCGCCTGGGATGTACTGATCTGGATGGGCGTGTTAGTAAATATGGCAGCTTATTTGGCTAAATTCGGATTGATGGGCTGGTTTGCTTCGACGGTAGGCGCGCAGATGGTAGGCATTGACTGGATGACCATGCTGATTGTACTCTTTATTATCTACAATTATGTTCACTATGGTTTTGCCAGTAATACAGCTCACGTCATGGCTCTGTTTGGCGCATTTGCGACCGTAGCCGTGGCGGCGGGAGCCCCTGTGATGTTAACCGCCATTTTGCTAGGCGTTTTTGCTAATACTTGTTCTATGCTGACTCATTTTGCTTGCGGTGTAACACCGATATTTTTTGGAGCTGGCTATATTACTATGGGCGAGTTTTGGAAAATAGGCTTTGTTTTGGCAACCGTGCACATTTTGATTTGGCTAGGCATAGGGATGCCATGGATGAAATTACTGGGAATTTGGTAAAATCAAAAAAATAACACATGCATAGATTTGCAGTGGTGGATAAGCGGCTTATTTAAAAACAAGTGTAACTTTTGCCTTGCCAAGGAGAATTTGCAGAGGTATAATGAACTCAAGAAGAGGGCAGAAAAATCTGCCTTTTCAAATGAGCATACACGTATACAAAATATACAATAAGTTGTACAAAACACAGTGCTTTTGAAAAGAAACTGTGGGAGAAATGAAAAGGGGGAAATGGTATGCGTTTGGAACATGATTTTCTTGGAGAATTGCAAGTGGCAGATGAGGTGTACTACGGGGTGCAAACCATGCGGGCGATGGAGAATTTCCGCATAACCGGCCATAATCTGGACAGCGATTTCATTGTTGCTTTGGCTATGGTGAAAAAAGCAGCGGCGAAGGCTAACATGGCGACAGGTCGTTTGGATCAAACGATCGGCAATGCTCTTGTGGCAGCAGCCGATGAAATTATTGCGGGAAAACTGCATGACCAATTTCCGGTAGATCCCATTCAAGGGGGCGCTGGTACTTCTATTAATATGAACACCAATGAAGTGCTTTGTAATCGGGCCTTGGAAATTCTCGGCGATAAAAAAGGAAATTATGATCGGATTTCGCCGAACAACCATGCTAATATGGCGCAATCTACTAATGACGCCTTCCCGACGGCGATTAAAGTTTGCTCTATTCAAAAAGGACGTTTGCTGGTGAAAGCGCTGCGCGAATTAGCGGAAGCGCTGGAAGTTAAGGCTGAGAAATTCAAGCGGGTTATGAAAATGGGACGGACTCATTTGCAAGATGCTGTGCCGGTTACGTTGGGCCAGGAATTTGCGTCCCATGCTTCCGCGGTCCGTCGCGGCGCCAAGCGTATTGAAACCGCGCTGGACCAACTGCACGCTGTTAATATGGGCGCTACTGCAGTGGGTACCGGCCTGAACGCCGAGCCGGAATATATTGTTGAAGTGGCGAAGCAATTGGCGGAGATTACAGGCGAACCCTTCGTTACAGCCGGCAATTTGATGGATGCTACTCAAAATACGGACGGTTTTGCGGATATCTCCGGCGCCATGAAGATTACGGCGCTACCGTTGATTAAGATGGCTAATGACTTCCGGCTGATGGCTTCCGGTCCTCGCTGCGGTTTGGGCGAATTGAAACTGCCGCCTCGCCAGCCTGGTTCTTCGATTATGCCTGGTAAGGTGAATCCGGTCATTCCGGAAGTGCTCAATCAAACCTGCTACCAGGTTATCGGCAATGATTTGGCAGTAACCTTGGGCGTGGAAAACGGTCAGTTTGAGCTCAATGTTATGGAACCGGTTATGGCGTACAACATCTTTAATTCGATGACGATGCTGACTAATGCAGTGAACACGTTCCGGACATTGTGCCTGGAAAATGTGGAAGCCGATGAAAAACAATGTCAGAAATGGTTGGATAACAGCGTGGGCATTGTTACGGCGCTATTGCCGCATGTTGGGTATGAAAACTCTTCCATGCTGGCCAAAGAAGCGTATGCTACAGGCCGTCCTATCCGCGATTTGATTCTGGAGAAGAAGCTGTTGACGCAAGAAGCGATGGATATTATCCTGTCGCCGGAAGAAATGACCGTACCGGGCATTGCAGGAAAAAAACTGTTAGTGAAGTAAGAACTCTTTGATTCAGAAGGTTTGCAAAGAAGCCTCGGGTGACCGAGGCTTCTTTTGCGTCCTGCGGACCGGCTTGCTCTAAAAAGTAGCCAAAACAAAGGCGGCTACCCTAAGCCATTATGTTCAAAAACTCGTACTTCGTAACCCTCCTGAGTACCCTCTATTTACTCCCTCTACTCTTGTTCAATATTTTTTCTCTGGCCCTGGCCTAAAAAGCTATGCTAAAATACTATAATAGAATACAGAATAAAGGAGTCAGCATCATGAGCACAGATGAATCTTTTGTCTCTACGCATTTCATTCAAGCTATTATTAATGAAGATAATAAATCCAATAAGTATGGTCAGAAGGTGCATACGCGCTTTCCGCCCGAGCCAAACGGCTATTTACATATCGGTCATGCTAAGTCTATTTGCCTTAATTTTGGCTTGGCTTTAGAGTATGGCGGGCAATGCAATTTACGGTTTGATGATACGAACCCCAGTAAAGAAGAAACCGAATATGTTGATTCCATTCAAGAAGATGTACATTGGCTGGGCTTTGATTGGCAAGAGCGACGCTTTTACGCTTCCGATTATTTTGAGAAGCTCTATGAATGCGCCTGTCAATTAATTCGCGACGGCAAGGCCTTTGTTTGCGATTTGACAGCGGAGCAAATGCGCGAACATCGGGGGACTTTGACTGAGCCGGGCAAGGAAAGCCCTTGCCGTAACCGGAGCATCGAAGAAAACCTCGATTTGTTTGCACGTATGCGGGCTGGAGAATTTGCCGACGGCAGCCGGACGCTGCGCGCGAAAATCGATATGGCCTCGCCGAACTTGAATATGCGCGATCCTGTATTGTATCGGATCATGCGGGCGCACCATCACCGTACAGGAGATGCCTGGTGCATTTACCCTATGTATGATTACGCGCATCCAGTTTCCGATGCATTAGAGGGCATTACGCACTCCATCTGCACCTTGGAATTTGAGGACCATCGGCCGCTTTACGACTGGACGCTGACGGCGCTGGGATTTGACCCGCGGCCACAGCAGATTGAATTTGCTCGGCTCAATCTTACTCGGACAATCATGAGCAAACGCTATCTGCGGCGTCTAGTGGAGGAAGGTCGTGTCAGCGGCTGGGACGATCCTCGCATGCCGACCATTTCCGGTTTGCGGCGCAGAGGCTATACGGCAGCGGCTATTCGTGATTTTTGCGAGCGTATTGGCGTGGCGAAAAGCAACAGCCAAGTCGATGTGGCGATGCTGGAGCATTGTGTGCGGGAAGATCTCAATGCCAAGGCGGCGCGGGCCATGGCGGTGCTTCGGCCGCTCAAGGTGGTTATTACCAATTACCCGGAAGGCCATGAAGAATGGCTGAACGCGGAAAATAATCCGGAGAATCCGGAGATGGGCGAGCGGCAGATTCCTTTTGGGCGAGAATTGTATATTGAACAAGAAGACTTTATGGAAGACCCGCCTAAAAAGTTTTTCCGTTTGGCTCCGGGCAAAGAAGTGCGTCTCAAGCACGCTTATATTATTTGCTGCGAAGAAGTAGTGAAAGACGAAAACGGCAATATAGTAGAAGTGCGGTGCACCTATGATGCGGACACCAAAAGCGGCGGCCCCAACAGCGCGAAGAAAGTCAAAGGGGTGTTGCATTGGGTTTCGGCGGCACATGCGAAAAAGGCGCAGGTGCGTTTGTATGATTATCTGTTGCTGCCCGAAGAAGATGGCGTAGAGAGTACTGATTTCGAAAAGCGAATGAATCCGGCATCTTTGGAGATTGTGGAAGCGATGGTGGAGCCGTCGCTGGCGGCAGCGACTCCGGGAGCTCATTATCAATTCCTGCGTACCGGATATTTCTGTGTGGATGCAGTAGATTCTAAAGCGGACGCGCTGGTGTTTAATCGCGTTGTTGGCTTGCGTGACTCCTGGGCCAAGGTACAGAAGAACCAAGGATAACATAAATAGTAGAAAAGCGTGCCTTGGGGCACGCTTTTTTTCTGCGTTAGCAGGATTTATGGACCTGTGTGGAGGAATATATCCATAATACAGTAATAACTCTTGCTTACACTTTATGGTGAATCTCTTTGCAGATAGAAGTTCTTGGTAAATATATAGTCATCAAAGGGAGTAAATAAGCAGAAAGAATTATTTTTTGCTTGTTTTTGCACATATAAGCAGGAATTTGACTGTTTTTGCGGAAACTTAGTCTACGGATTTTCAGGCAGATCGTGCTTGCCTGAGAGGAAGCTAGAGACATGCGTGGAGGTGGAGGAATGGTTTTGCGTAAGCATTATCAGGCAGGGCTTGATGTAGGGTCAACAACAGTTAAAATTGTCATTACCGATGAGAATGATCGTCTTGTATATAGCCGCTACCGACGCCATCTCTCAGATGTGCGTACAACTGTAATTTCATTAGTGGATGAAGCATATGCAGAGTTCCCGGAGGCGGAAATAACCATTGCTGTTGCTGGCTCTGGCGGTATTGCTGTGGCGGAATGGCTGCAAATACCTTTTGTTCAGGAAGTGGTAGCCTGTACGGAAAGCATTGGACGGTATATTCCGCAAACGGATGTAGCTATTGAGCTGGGCGGCGAAGATGCAAAGATTACTTTCTTTGATCAAGGCGTAGATCAGCGGATGAATGAAACCTGCGCTGGCGGCACAGGCGCTTTTATTGATCAAATGGCGGCTCTTTTGCAAACCGATGCGGCAGGGCTGAACGAACTGGCTTTGCAACATAGCACCTTGTATCCTATCGCCGCTCGGTGCGGCGTTTTCGCCAAAACCGACGTGCAGCCGCTGCTTAACGAAGGCGCGGCGAAAACCGACATTGCCGCATCCATTTTGCAAGCGGTTGTCGATCAGACGGTGGGCGGGTTGGCTTGCGGACGCAGTATTTGCGGGCGAGTGGCTTTTTTAGGAGGACCTCTATTCTTCTTGTCGGCGCTGCGACAGCGTTTTTCGGAATCCTTGAAGCTGAAGGAAGACGAAGTCATTTTTCCGGAGAATTCGCAGTATTTTGTGGCGTTGGGAGCGGCGCTGCTGTCCAAGGAGCATGAACTATGCCGCTTTGCGGAGGTGCGAGAAAAAGCGCTGGCTTTGCGTAATGTAGCGGTGGAACGGGAAATTGCTTCTTTGGCGCCTTTGTTTGCAGAGGAGGAAGATAAGGCTGAGTTTTTTCGTCGTCACGGTCGCTCGAAAGTGGCTCGGCGGGAACTGGCGTCTTTTGCAGGCGACTGCTTTTTAGGCATTGACGTAGGCTCGACAACGACGAAGGCGGCGTTGCTTGACGAAGGCGGACAGCTTTTGTTTTCTTGGTACGGCAGCAATGAAGGAAATCCTTTGGCTACAGTAGTTTCGATTTTGCAGGAGCTTTATCGGAAGCTGCCTAAAGAGGCTAAAATTCGCCAAAGCGCGGTGACTGGCTATGGCGAAGCTTTGATTCAGGCGGCCTTGGGCGTGGATATCGGCGAAGTGGAAACGGTGGCGCATTATAAAGCGGCTAATTTTTTCTTGCCTGGGGTATCTTTCATTTTAGATATCGGCGGCCAAGACATGAAGTGCCTTCATGTAAAAGAAGGTATTATTGATCGAGTTTTGCTGAATGAAGCCTGCTCTTCCGGGTGCGGCTCCTTTTTGGAGACCTTTGCTAACTCGTTGGGCCTTGATGTGAAAACCTTTGCAGCTGCGGCGCTAACATCCGTTCATCCGGTTGATCTGGGATCGCGTTGCACGGTGTTCATGAACTCCAAAGTGAAGCAAGCGCAAAAGGAAGGCGCTGCGGTTGGCGATAT
This sequence comes from Anaeromusa acidaminophila DSM 3853, assembly GCF_000374545.1. Taxonomy (NCBI): domain Bacteria; kingdom Bacillati; phylum Bacillota; class Negativicutes; order Selenomonadales; family Sporomusaceae; genus Anaeromusa; species Anaeromusa burkinensis. Next base: position 102,591 of record NZ_KB894587.1, on the reverse strand, counting down.
TTCCGCCGGATTAGCTTACTCGGTTGTGCGCAATGCGTTGTATAAGGTTATAAAAATCAGCAGACCCGAAGAATTGGGTGAACATATTGTCGTGCAAGGCGGCACGTTCTTTAACGACGCCGTGCTGCGCGCTTTTGAACTTTCTATTGGTCGCGAGGTAATCCGGCCGGATATTGCCGGTTTGATGGGCGCTTTTGGCGCGGCGCTTTTGGCGCTGGAGCAATGGGACGGCAAGGCGGAGACTGGCTTATTGTCCTTGCCGGAGCTGCTGCGTTTTGCGGTGGAGACGGATATCCATCGATGCGGCCAGTGCGGTAATAATTGTCTGCTGACAATCAATCGTTTTACCGACGGGCGTCGCTTCATTTCCGGCAATCGCTGCGAAAGAGGCGCGGGACAGGCGAAAGCCAATGCAGAGCTTCCTAATTTATATGCCTATAAGTATCGCCGGCTTTTTGGCTCCTATCGTCCTTTGGCGGCGGAAGCGGCGCCAAGGGGGCGTGTGGGTATTCCCAGGGTGTTGAATCTGTATGAAAACTATCCCTTTTGGTTCACTTTCTTCAATGAACTTGGCTTTCGGGTCGAGCTTTCAGCGCCATCGTCTAAAGAATTATTTAATCGCGGCTTAGAGACCATCCCGTCTCAGACGGTTTGCTATCCGGCGAAACTAGTGCATGGACATATTATGGACTTGACGCATAAGGGAGTGCCCTTCATCTTTTATCCTTGTATTCCTATGGAGAGTAAGGAGTTTACAGATGCGGACAATCATTATAACTGTCCTGTAGTGGGAAGCTATCCGGAAGTTGTGCGCAATAACATGGATGTGCTGGAAGCAGAAGGCGTGCGATTGGTGCAGCCCTTTTTGCCGTTGGATGATCCGAAGCGCTTAGCGAAACGGTTGCAGGAGGAATTGGCTTTTTTGCACTTGCCTTATAGCGAGGTTAAAAAAGCGGTGCGTCGCGCTTATCTGGAAATGGATCGCTTTCGTTCCGATGTGCGGGAAATGGGCGAAAAGGCTCTGCAGTATTTGACGGAAACCGGGCGCACGGGTATTGTATTGGCCGGTCACCCCTATCATATTGATCCGGAAGTGCATCACGGTATTCCCGACTTGATTTTAGCTAACGGCTTGGCGGTGTTGACGGAGGATGCGGTTTCGCATCTGGCGGCAGCGCCGAAACCGCTGGGAGTCGTGGATCAGTGGGTGTATCATTCTCGTTTGTACCGAGCGGCGCAGTTAGTAGCGCAGCAGCCGGAATTGGAACTGGTGCAGTTGAACTCCTTCGGATGCGGCTTGGACGCCATTACGACGGATCAAGTTTCCGATATTCTCGTGCGGGCCGGGAAGGTGTATACGGTCCTGAAAATCGACGAGGGCAGCAACCTGGGCGCGGTGCGCATTCGAATCCGGTCCTTGCTGGCGGCGGTGCGTGAACGGGAACATCTTGGAGCGGCGTCGGCGGAAAAAACGCCGCTGGTTATTAAATCTCCTTTTACCAAAGCGATGAAAAAGACTCATACCATCTTGTGTCCGCAAATGTCTCCGATTCACTTTCAATTTATGCAAGCGGCCATGTCTTCATCCGGCTATCATTTAGAAGTATTGGAGTCGGCGGATAAGCAGGCTGTAGAAGAAGGCTTGCGCTATGTAAATAATGATGCTTGCTACCCGGCGGTAATGGTAGTAGGGCAGCTTATTCAAGCATTGCAATCCGGGCGGTATGATCCGGAGACCACGGCGCTTTTGATTTCTCAGACTGGCGGCGGCTGCAGGGCGACTAATTATATCGGATTTTTGCGGCGGGCTTTGCGGGAAGCTGGTTTTGCCAATACGCCGGTTATTTCCGCTAATTTTGGCGGCATGGAAAGCAATCCCGGCTTTAATGTATCAGCAGGCATGGTGAAGCGGCTGATTCTAGCCATGTTGTATGGTGATGTGCTGATGCGAGTGCTGTATCGCACACGGCCCTATGAGATGGTAGCCGGTTCTGCGGAGAAACTGTATGCGACATGGGTGGAACGGTGCAAGTTAAATGTGGCTAATGGCGACCGGGGGCAGTTTCGAGACAACGTGCGGCGTTTAGTGGCTGATTTTGAAAAGTTGCCTTTGCGACAGGAAGAAAAACCTAAAGTAGGCCTTGTTGGCGAAATTCTTGTCAAATTTCATCCAGACGCCAATAATGACGTTGTCGGCATTATTGAGCGCGAAGGCGGCGAGGCGGTTGTGCCGGACTTAACTGATTTTATTTTGTACTGTCTATACGATGATGAATATCGTTACCAGTATTTGTCGGGGAGCCGCATTGACCAACTTGTCAGCAAAGGCTATATTAAGTTAATCAACTGGTTTCGCAAAGACGTGATTCAAGCTCTGGCTCAAAGTTCGCGTTTTCGCCATATTGAGTCTATTGATGAATTAGCGCAGAAGGTCAAGGGGATTGTTTCTTTAGGGAATCAAACCGGTGAAGGCTGGCTCTTGACCGCGGAAATGGTGGAATTGATTGAGGGCGGCGCGCCTAATATTATCTGCATGCAGCCGTTCGCCTGTCTGCCCAATCACATTACAGGCAAAGGCGTAATGAAAGAGCTGAAGCGCCGTTATGCGAAGGCCAATATAGCGGCTGTTGACTATGATCCTGGCGCCAGCGAAGTGAATCAATTAAACCGGATTAAGCTGATGATGTCCGTTGCGTTTAAGCAATTGCGAGATGAACAGCGCCGTCGGCAGCGACCGGGGCGGGAAGAACAGCAAGTGGCAGCTAGTCTGGTGGATGTTGTCGGTGCAGAAGTACAGCCGCAAGCGGATTAACGAGAGACTTTTTTGGCGTAGGAAAGAAGTAGCAGGGAAAGAAGGAATAGACGGTGAAATTAAATTTTAGCAAGAAAGAATACGCGACTTTATTGGAAATGCTGTACATGGCGGACTGGGTGCTTCATGCCCATGCCGAAGAAAAAGGCGAGTCTACAGAAGAGTATCGTTTGCTTATGCAAAAAGTATTGGAGTCTGCTAAGGATTTTAACCTGGAAGAAGCAGTGGGGCGTGACGACCGAACTGGAGAGTATTACCTTACTCGACGTTGGGGCGAAGAAGGCCGGCCTATGCAAGAAATTGAGCGTTTTGAAAACTATACCTTCTGGGCGGAATTGGTGCATCGGTTAGGACGCAGAGATTTTATACGCCTTTATGGTGAGGAACGTATTAAGCAAATGAATTTGGAGGAGCGCTACCAAACAGAATCGGAAATGCAGGTGCGCTATGATGAGGAGTTTGCCCAACATGGGTTAGATCGCCTGGAGATCATGGAGACTCCTAAGAGTGGCAACGAGCAATAACTGGCTGCAAGGAAGCAGCTCGGCGCATGTGCTGAGCTGCTTCCTTGTCGTTAGGAAAGGTGCAAAATGAGACTATCTATGATACAATTTACTACAATGAAGATGCAATTTTGCAGTGCAAAATACATCGATTAGGAGAGGAGGCGGCTGGCATGTACCGCATAAGTAAAATAATTTTATGCTGCTTGCTGTTTTTGTTGGCGTCGGCTTCTCTGTTTGGCGAGCCTGCATTGCCGAGACCGCAGAGCTTGGCGTCGGAAGAAAGACGAGAGGCGGTGGCGCAGCCATTGCTTCGCTGGACGCCCATTGCAGATGCGATACAATATGAATTGGAGATTTGGACTCGCTCACCGGAAGAGGCTCCCGAGGGATATGGACCGCTTATAAAGACCAAACAGGTTTTTCAAGCGGCGTATCAAGCTGATTTTTCCTTGTGGGAGGAAGAACAAACATTATATTGGCGAGTGAGGGCGCTGGATTTGGATGGACAGCCGATCAGCCGCTTTTCTCAGAGTGAAGTGCTGCAGGTAAATCCTAAAAATAAAGGACCCCTGCGTCCTGTCTTGAATGCGGATTTCAATGCTGGCGGTATGGCCTCTTTACTGTATCCGGTTTATACCTGGGTCATGATTCCGGGCGCTTCCGGGTATGAAGTGGAGCTTTTGGCGGCGGAGCCGGAAAATCCGCTAGGAACGGAAGCCTCGAAATATCGTATTTGGAGTCAACGGGTCGGCGCTGTTATTGATTGTTATGATGAGCTGCCGCGCAGCAAGCCAGGGGTGTATTACTGGCGGGTGCGCGGGTTGGATGCGCAAGGAGGCCCTGTAGGCGTATGGTCGGAAGCGGGCCGTTTTACCGTAGATCCTGCTAATGACGGATGGTATTCCGCTTCTTTTGGGGATAGTATTGTTCATGGCGGCGGCTCGGTTTCTTTTTCGCCGGCGGACAAAGAATATGATTTTCAAACGTATCTGCACTTTTCCCATGTAAACCTGGGGCGCAGCGGCGATACTACGGAAAGCATGCTGGCTCGGTTTGACGCGGATGTATTGCCTTACAATCCTAAATATCTTTTGATTTTAGGAGGGACCAACAGCTTGCGCGGCGGCGTGCCGGCAGAACAAGTTATCCAAGAACTAACGGAAATTGGCGAAAAATGCCGCGCTAATGGCATTCGGCCTATTTTTCTCACCTTGCCTTCCATAAATCCGGCGGCCATTGAGAGGGTATTTGACGAGCCGACGGCAGAAAACTGGCGCAGCGCGTTTACCAAAGTGAATCAGTTTATTCGTCGCCAGCCGTATTATATTGACTTGGAGCCTCATTTTATTGACTCCAAGGGCGTGATGCAAAACCGTCTAGCCATTGATGGGCTGCATCCTGGTTTGGAGGGCAAAGAGCTTATGGCGCAAATCATTGAGCGAAATTGGGTACGGGTTACGCGCTAAATACAATTACAACAGTGTAAGATGAGAAAAAGCTTTACAAAATGGCGGATGTGCCGGATAATAAATAAAGACCTGGTTCTAAAACCAGGTCTAAATAAGGCGTCTCCGGCAGAAGATCATTTGCCTGGATGCTTCATCGTGGTAGGAATAAAGGAGTGTAATCATGCAACGAGTGGTGATCCGGGGGACTGGGCATTACGTGCCGCAACGGCGCTTAACGAATGAAGACTTGACTCGTATGGTCGATACAACCGATGAGTGGATACTTTCGCGTACCGGCATTTCCGAACGGCGTATTGCCGCGCCAGAAGAGGCAACATCCGATTTGGCCTTGGCGGCAGCGAGGGCTGCGTTGGAAGACGCCGGTATGACGGCGCAGGATTTGGATTTGATTTTGGTCGCTACCGTAAGCGGCGATTATCCATTTCCGGCTGTGGCTTGCCTGTTGCATCATCAACTAGGTTGTTTGCCGCGCACAGCTGCGTTCGATGTGAGCGCAACGTGTGTGGGCTTTTTGACGGCGTTGCAGGTTGCCGAGCAATATATACGTTGTGGTACGCATAAAAACGTATTGGTAATTGGCGCAGAAGCGCTGTCTCGTTTTACAGATTATGAAGACCGCGGCACATGTATTTTATTTTCAGACGGCGCTGGCGCAGCTATTCTTTCGCGGGGCGAGGAAAAAGACGGCGCAGGGATTTTGCATACGCTATTGCGCGCTGATGGTCAATATGCCGACTTGCTCTACATTCCCGGCGGCGGCAGCCGCGAACCGGCCGGTAAAAACAAAATGGCCATGGATGGGAATAAAATTTTTAAATTGGCGGTCAATGCCATGACGCAGGCGGTTAAGGAAGCCTTAATCGCTACTAATCTGACCATTGACGACATCGACTGGGTGGTGCCTCATCAGGCCAATCAGCGTATCATTGATGCGGTTGCTAGACATTTGTCACTTCCGATGGACAAGGTTGTGTGCACGGTTCGAGAGTATGGCAATAACTCAGCAGCTACCATCCCCTTGGCCTTTGATCTGGCGATTAAGGAAGGGAAAATCCAACGAGGCCAAAAAGTGCTTTTAACGGCTTTTGGCGGCGGTTTGGTTTGGGGAGCGGCCATTTTAGAATATTGATTAGTGAAAGCAGGCGAGAGTATACAGCTCCGCCTGCTTTTTTATGGGTTTCTTTTTTGAATTGCATAAAACGACGGCTCTCCGGCTGGGATTATGATAAAATAATAGGAGAAGCAAAGGCAAGCGATATTGACGAGGTGAAACTATGTATAAATTGGCTCATGTCGGTCTTGTAGTGAAAAATGCAGAAGTATCTAAAGAATTTTATCAGAGAGCGCTTCAGTGTAAAGTGGAAAATACATATCAAGACGAACGGATCAAATTAGTCTTTCTCAACGTGGGAGGGCAAATTATAGAATTGGTGCAGCGCTTGCAGCAAGAAGCGGAGGAACGCAGGGATGGCGTTGTGGATCACTTAGCATTTTGGGTGTCCGATGTGGCTGCAGAAATGGAGCGTTTGCGTTCGCTTGGCATTATGCCGTTAACGGAGCAGCCAGCTTCGTTAGGGAAAAGTTTGCAAAACTTTTTCTTCTTAGGACCGGATGGAGAACGCGTTGAATTTATGCAGGGATCGATTTTTTAGGCGGTTGGCTGTTGCAGATGTTATTAGAAAAAAAGAGGCGCGCTGTTTCGATGCGCTCCTATTGCAAAAGAGAAATTGGTGAAAAAGAAGGAGGGGCCTATGGTTTTTGACAGTCATTGTCATACTGTGTTTTCTACAGATTCTCGCATGACCTTGGAAGAGGCAATGGAGGCTGCTGCGGCAAAGGAAATCGGTCTGATTATTACAGAGCATATGGACTATGATTATCCCCAGCCGGAAGCGTTTCTTTTTGAGCCGCAAGAGTATTTGGAGGCGTATGCGCCCTATCGCAGCGAGAAGCTGCTGCTGGGTGTAGAGATCGGCATGCGCGCCGAGTGCAAGGCGGCCAATCAGGCGCTGCTTGCGAATTATGCATTTGATCAAGTTATCGGTTCCATTCATGTTGTAGAGGGCATGGATATTTATGATGCGGCTTTTTATAAAGGACGCAGCAAACGGGATGTCTACTGTCGCTATTTTGAGGCTATGCTGCAGTGCGTGGAAGAATATGATTTTATTGACGCTCTGGGGCATATCGACTACATTGCCCGTTATGCGCGGTATGAGGACCCGGAAGTGTATTACGGCGAATATATGGAGCTGATTGATGCGATTTTGTTGGTTGTTGCCGGACGGGAAACGGCGTTGGAAATCAACACAAGGCGTTTGGAGTCGCCGGTGCGGTTGCGGCAGCTATTGCCTATTTATGAACGCTTTGCCGCTTTAGGCGGCCGCTTTGTGACGATTGGGTCTGATGCGCATAAGCCGGAAGATGTGGGTCGTTGGCTGCGCAAGGGGCTGGCGATAGCGGAATTTGCCGGTTTGCAGCCTGTGTATTATCGGGAAAGACAACGTTATGGATATGATGACAAGGTGTTAGGTTAAGGAGGGAGAAACGATGCAACAAATCATTTTAGGCGGCGACAGCTTATGGCTGGGGCGCGGCGCAGTGAAGGAATTAGGGACGCTGCAGGCGAAGAGGGCGTTTATTGTGACCGGCGGCTCTTCCATGAAACGTTATGGCTTTTTAGAGCAGGCGGAAGTGGCCTTGCGTTCGTCTGGGTGCGAGGTTTATTTGCACGAAGGCGTTCCGGCCAATCCGGATACGGAGGCCGTCTTGGCCGGCGTGCGAGCGATGCGTGAGTTTCAACCCGACTTGGTTCTGGCAATGGGAGGCGGGTCTCCCATTGACGCGGCTAAGGTGATGACGTTGTTTTATGAGTATCCGGAACTTACTTTTGCAGCAGCTAAAGAAGGCCGGTTGCCTCAGAAAAGGCAACGGACTCGACTGGTAGTAGCGCCGTCTACCTCTGGCACAGGGAGCGAAGTTACTTGGGCGGCGGTAGTGACGTTCCGGGAAGACGAAATCAAAATTGGTTTAAAGAGCAATGCGTTTATTCCGGATATTGCTATTTTGGACCCGGAATTGACGCTGACTATGCCGGCGGCAGTGGCGGCGGAGACCGGCATGGATGCAGTGACGCACGCTGTGGAAAGCTATTTAAATAAAAAACGCAATCCCTTCAGCGATTGCTTGGCGAAAGAGGCGGTTGCCGGGTTGCTGCGGCACTTGGGAGCTTCTTGCGGCGGCGACGAAGAAGCGCGAGAAGAAGTTCACTATTTGCAATGTATGGCTGGTTTGGCTTTTCACAATACCGGCTTGGGTCTGTCTCACGGCATTGCGCACGCCATTGGAGGGCGTTACGGCCTGGGGCACGGTCTGATTAACGCCATTGCGCTGCCGTATGTTTTGCACTATAATCGCCGGGATGACTGGGCCAAAGCTCGTGAAGAAGAGCTGGCCAAGACGGCGCAAGTGCCGGATTTGGCGGAGGCGTTGCTGAAATTGCGCCGTACGGTTGCCATTCCGCACTCCTTTGCGGAGGTGTTGTCGCTTAGAGAATGGCAGGATGGCTTAGAAGGGGTTACGGCGAAGGCATTACTGGGTTCGACGCAGGTGAACCCGGCTGAAATTAACGCAGAGGAGATGCGTAAACTTTTGAATATGATCTATGACGGGCGTCTTGACGACGTAGCGTTTATTTGATTACGATGTTATATTTGTTGAAAATAATATATGCAACCTTTCTACTGCCTCCAGGTTGCTTTTTAGTCTGCTTTACAGGGCTGGGATGGTGGCTCTGGCGTAAAAAAGAACGAATGGCGGCAGGGGTGCTGCTGGTAGTTGCCTTTTTGCTGTATGCGGCTTCAACCCCTGCCTTGTCGGAGTCTCTGGTGCGATCGTTGGAGGAACGCTATGAACCTACAGTGGAGATGGCGCAAGGCGATGTATTGGTAGTGCTCGGAGGCGGAGCTACGCTGGATACCCCTAATGTTCTAGGCGAGGGACATCTGGCCGGTCACGCGGCTAACCGCCTTCTGACTGCCTATCAACTGTATCGATTGGAACCGCGGCCAATTATATTCTCCGGCGGACAGGTGTTTGCCGGCACTGGTTGTGAAGCGGCGGTGGCTAAACACATCTTGAAAAGCTTAGGCGTACCGGAAAAAGATATTTTGGTAGAAGATCAAAGTCGTAATACAACGGAAAACGCCTTGTTTGTGCAGAAGCTGCTGCAAGCCAAAGGGTTCCGGCAGCCAGTTTTGGTTACTTCTGCATTTCATATGGATCGGTCGGTAAAGCAGTTTGCCAAAATTGGCGTTCAGACCCATCCATATCCAGCAGGATACATGGTCAATCGGCATGCGATTTTGGAACCGCGCAAGCTGGTTCCCAGCGCCGATGCTCTAGCGGATACCAGTCTTGCTTTGAAAGAGTATATTGCTTTATTGGCGGTCCGTTGGTATTGAAATCATAATATGGGCCTGGCGGGAAGCCAGGCGTGTTCTTTTTTGTAGGCTATAAACGTTGTTTATAGCAGAAATAGGAAGTTTCTGTCTTTTTGTTGAAGTGAGCGAGAAGAATAAGGTATAATGCAGGAAGTATTGAAAGGAACGGAGAGAGGCTTTTGTTTGCTAAGTTATGCAAATTTTGTCTGGTAGGCGCTTCCGGCGTGATCGTGAATTTGTTAGTTTATACGGTGTGCCTATGGGGGGGCTTTTTTTACGTAGCGGCTGCAGTGTGCGCTTTTTTAGTGGCTGTAAGCAATAATTTTTGGTGGAACTTTTCCTGGACCTTTCAAGGGGTGGCTGCGAATAAGAGTATGCAACGAAAATACCTGGAGTTCTTTGGCGTTAGCCTAGGTGGGTTGGGGCTGAACTTATTGGTGCTGCATTATCTCGTTAGCGCCTGGAGTATGGATAAGACGCTGGCGCAGCTTGTAGCTGTTGCTGTAGTCAGCTTTTTTAATTTTTTCCTTAATTATACTTTGACTTTCCGAGAAAAGAAGGAGCTGCCAATATAGTGAACGACCTGATTATTATACCGACGTACAATGAAAAAGAGAATTTAGGACCGTTGCTGGAAGCGATCTATGGCATTCGGACGGATATCCACGTGCTCGTAGTCGATGACAACTCTCCGGATGGAACAGGGCAACTCGTGGCGGATTGGGCGGAGACACCGCAATATGAGGGACGGTTATTTTTGTTGCGCCGCGCAGGCAAGCTCGGCTTGGGAACCGCCTATATCGCCGGGTTTCGCTGGGCTTTAGCCCGTTCGTATCGGCGTATTCTGGAAATGGATGCTGATTTTTCGCATAATCCTCGCTATTTGCCTGATTTGCTGGCGGCAGCGGAAGAAGCGGACCTAGTGCTGGGAAGCCGCTATGTACCTGGCGGCGGGGTGAAAAATTGGGGTTTTTGGCGACGCTTTTTGAGCCGAGGCGGTAGTTTATACGCGAGGGTTCTTTTAGGCTTGCCTTATCAGGATTTGACTGGCGGATTCAAATGCTTTCGGCGCGAGGTTTTGGAAACGCTTGATTTGGGAGCAGTGCGTTCTAACGGTTACTCTTTTCAAATTGAACTAACTTACCGGGCGCACTGCAAGGGTTTCAAAATAAAAGAAGTGCCTATTATTTTTGAAGACCGGGAAGTAGGAAAATCTAAAATGTCTAAGAACATCTTTTTGGAAGCCGTGCTGATGGTATGGAAACTGAGGATGGAGGGCCTTTGATGCGCTGGGAAAATGGGCTGATTCTGGCGGTTGCCTTGGCGAACATTGCCTATAATGCAACATTGCCTTTGCATTATGACGAAGCTTATTATTGGGTCTGGACACAACGTCTGGACTTTTCCTATTTTGACCATCCGCCGATGATTGCCTGGCTGCTTTGGATTGTGGGGCGTCTAGGGCAGACGGAGGCGATATTGCGTTTGGTTCCGGCGGCCTGCCTTTCTGGAGCGGTATGGCTGACTTGGAGACTGACGGAGAACTTGTGGGGGCGTGCTGTAGCAAGGTATGCACTGCCTCTTTTACTGGGACTGCCTATTTTGCAAATCGGTTACTTGCTGGCGACTCCAGATGCGCCGTTGGCCTTGTTTTGGGCGGCGGCTCTTTATAGTGCGCAGCGGGCGTTGCAGGAAGAAGGTTCTGCTTGGTGGCTGGCGGCCGGCGCTGCGGGAGGAGCGGCGATGCTTTCCAAGTACACGGCGGTCCTGCTTTTGCCTGTGTTGCTCTTAACTGTCTTGCTTTACCAGCCGCGGACGCTGCGGCGTCCGGTGTTCTGGGGGGCGCTAGTTGTAGCGGTGTTTGTTTTTTCGCCGGTGCTGTATTGGAACTCGTTGCATGACTGGGCTTCCTTTCGGTTTCAGTACGGTCATGGCATGGATGCTCCCAAGGTGCTGCAATTGCCGCTTTTTTTTGATTTTTGGGGTGCTCAGGCGGCGATTGTTAATCCTTTGTTTTTCTTCGCCTTATTCTATTTCAGCTGGCGTTATCTTAAAGTGAATTTACAGAAATGGCAGAGTGCACTGCTGTGGCTTTCTTGTTGGATTCCGCTTGGTTTCTTTGGTTATGCGGCATTATTTAAAAAAGCGGAAGCCAATTGGCCTGTGCCGGCTTATTTGGGCGGCATGGCGCTTTTAGCGTACTGGCTACAAAAAAAACAAGCGCGAAAATGGCTGGCTGCGGGTCTGGGGCTGTCACTATTGCTTGTTGGTTTGGCTAAATTTCCTGAAGCTGCGCCATGGCTGCCGCCTAAAGCCAATTTGAAGGCGCAGCAATTTATAGGAAATGATGTATTCGTCCAAGGGCGGCCTTGGCTGCAGGAGGATGTGCGCTGGGTGCTCAGCGATTCTTATCAGAACGCCTCACTCGCATGGTATTATTTGCCTGGAAAACCAGCTGTTCATGTAGTGACGCCAGCACGCATTTCTATGTATGACTATTGGCGGCAGGATTTGCCGCCCTTGGCAGGCGGGACGGCCCTTTATTTCGGCGCGGAAAAAGACGAAATGATTTTAAAACAGCAATTTCGCGAGGTAGAAATTGTGGCTCATTTAAGCGAGGGGAATCGGCAAGTTACTGTATTTCGATGTCGAGGCAAAGAGGAGTTTTAAAGGCATAGAACGAAAAAGGATGGAGAAGTCCATCCTTCTTGCATTTGAAGTATTTAGAAGAAAGAGGAAGTGGCGATATGCAGAAGCAGCAATGCCTATGCGGAGAATATGAAGAAAAATTTGCGGTGCCGGCAGAGTTTTTGTGGCCGTTTTTGAAGGATCCGCATTATTGGCGCAGCTGGCAGCCAGATTTGCAGGAAGTGCGCGTAGCCGTGCCGTTACAAGAAGGGGCTGCCGGAAAATGGCGGCGTACATCCGCCTGGGGGCGTTCTTTTTACGTGGATAAATTGGAACCAGAGCGCAAAATTGCGCTGCGATTTTCTTATTTGTGGTGGACTATTTTTGCGATCAGCGTAATAGAACCTGCTGGCGAAGGCTGCGTAGTGCGGTTTTCCTTAGAGGTGCAGGGCTTACTGTCCGAGGCGGCCGCAGCTTGGTTTGGCAGAAAGATGGCCTTACAAATGGGCGGTTTTTTACAACCATTGCGTCAACTGAGTGAAATGGCGCAAAAGGGAGAGTTTGTTTTTCATATTCCAGGATAAAAGGGGGCATACGACGGATGAAACGAGACATTCATCAATTGGGGATCAATACCTTGCGAATGTTGGCGGCGGATGCAGTGGAAGAAGCGAAATCTGGCCATCCTGGAATGCCGATGGGCGCGGCAGCGATGGCGTATGTTCTTTGGACGAAATTTTTGCGCCATAATCCGCTCAACCCTGCTTGGCCGGGGCGGGATCGCTTTGTATTATCTGCAGGGCATGGGTCTATGCTTTTATATGGACTCTTGCATTTGACCGGGTATCAGGTGTCCTTAGAAGATATTAAGAAGTTTCGGCAGTGGGGGGCGCTGACACCCGGACATCCGGAGTGGGGACATACGCCGGGGGTGGAAACGACGACAGGACCGTTGGGACAAGGCTTTGGCAATGCTGTAGGCATGGCGATGGCGGCAAAATTTATGGATGCCCATTTTCCAGGTAAGGAAGAGCCCTTGTTTGACAACAAAGTCTATGTGCTTGCAGGCGACGGCGATATGATGGAAGGCGTTAGCCATGAAGCGGCTTCACTGGCAGGGCATTTAGGTTTGGATAACTTAATTTGTCTCTATGACGATAATGAAATCTCGATTGAGGGAAGTACCAGTATTGCGTTTACGGAGCAAGTGGGGGCTCGCTTTACCGCTTACGGTTGGCTGGTAGTTCAGGTGCAGGACGGCAATGATCTGGATGAGCTGGAAAAGGCGCTGGATAAGGCGCAGCAAAGTTCTGGACAACCCGTATTGATTGTAGTCAAAACACAAATCGGCTATGGCAGTCCGGGAAAAGTGAATACGGCCGCGGCGCATGGAGAGCCGTTGGGATCGGCGGAGTTGGCGCGTACTAAAGAAGCGCTGGAGTGGCCGCAGGAACCGCGGTTTTTCGTGCCTGAGGCTGTGCGCCAGGAGATGGGTAAGTGTCTGGAACGAGGCGAAAAAGCGGAAAAAGAATGGCAGCAAAAATGGGATGCCTTTGCGAGTTGCCATCCGGAAGCGGCCTTGCAGTGCAGCCGCTGGCTAAAAGGGGAACTGCCGATACATTGGGATGCAGATGTCATTCCTTTTGCGCCGGATGATAAAGGACAGGCAACAAGGGCTTCGTCAGGAACCATTTTAAACTGGCTGGCGGCGGCAGTTCCTAACCTGCTGGGAGGCAGTGCCGATTTAGCGCCGTCCAATAAGACCTACTTATCTGGTTGCGGTGATTTTCAAAAGGGAAGTTACGACGGACGCAATCTTCATTTCGGTGTACGCGAGCATGCTATGGGTAGTATTTTGAACGGGTTAGCCCTATTTGGCGGCTTGCGTCCGTATGGAGCCACTTTTTTATCTTTTGCGGATTATATGCGTCCGGCGATGCGCTTGGCTGCTTTGATGAAATTACCTGTGGTCTATGTGTTTACGCATGACAGCATTGGCGTAGGCGAGGACGGACCGACGCACCAGCCTGTGGAGCATTTGGCTTCCTTGCGTTGTCTTCCTGGTTTAGCTGTGATTCGTCCTGCCGATGCAAACGAAACGGCGGCGGCTTGGCTATATGCTTTGCATCAACAAGGAGGTCCTGTGGCTCTGGTGCTCAGTCGACAGAATCTTCCCGTGCTTGAGGAGACCACGATTTGTCCAGAGGAAAGCGTGGCCAGAGGCGCCTATGTGCTGCATGAGGGGGCGGAGCGTCCGGATGTCGTTGTTATTGCTAGCGGTTCGGAAGTTTCACCGGCTTTGTGCGCCGCTAAGGCGCTCGAAAAAGAAGATGTTCGGGTGAGAGTCGTCAGTATGCCTTGTCAGGAATGGTTTGCTTTGCAGCCTGTTTCTTTTCAACAAAGCGTCTTGCCAGCGGGAGTGCCGCGCGTGGTCTTTGAGGCGGCGTCCTCTTTCGGGTGGGAACGATATGGCGGAGCGGATGCTGTGTATGTAACGGTGGATCGGTATGGCGCATCGGCGCCGGCGCAAGCCTTGTTTAAGCACTTTGGACTAACTGCGGAAAATTTGGTTGAGCAGATTCGAGAGGCGTTAGCGAGGAAATAGGCAGATTCGAGGGGCGAAAGTAGAGTGAAAAATAGCTTTACTTTTGTGTAGGTAAACGATACAATAAAGCCATGCTCTCGAGAATAGGTCTAATGAGGTCGGGTTTGTTCTTCTCAGACATTCCAGATGACCCAAAGCCGTTCCGGGCAAAAATGCTCTGAGGAGGATTCCTAAATGTACGAAGACAAAACCCTGACTTGCCGCGAGTGCGGCGCTGAATTCGTTTTTTCCGCATCGGAACAAGAGTTCTATGCTGAAAAAGGTTTTCAAAATGAACCTGGTCGTTGCCCTACCTGCCGCGCTGCTCGCAAACAGCGTACCGGCGGTTCCGACCGTCCCCAGCGTGAAATGCATGAAGCCATCTGTGCTGAGTGTGGCGTCACGACTCAAGTTCCTTTCCGTCCCAGTGGCGATCGTCCGGTTTACTGCCGCGACTGCTACTCCAAAAATCGCATGTAATAAAAACAACCCCGCCGTTCGGCGGGGTTTTTTTATTACATGCGATTTTTTACTTGCGCAAGGTGTTGACGAAGCGTTCGATGCGTTCCAGCGCTTCGGCGAGTTGGGTGCTGCCAGCGGCATAGGAACAGCGGACATGGCCTTCGCCGCTGGCGCCAAAGGCGTCTCCTGGCACAAGTGCAACTTTTTCCGCTTTGAGCAGCTGCTCGGCAAATTCCAGAGAGGTTAAGCCAGTTTCTTTAATGGAAGGGAAGATGTAAAAGGCGCCTTTGGGTTCGAAGCATTCCAAGCCCATGCGGCGAAACCCATTAACCATCAGGCGGCGGCGGTTGTTATACTCGGCTACCATTTGCTGCATTTGTTTGTCCCCGTGACGCAATGCCTCTAGGGCGGCTACTTGGGCGGTAATGGGTGCGCACAGCATAGTGTACTGGTGAATTTTATTCATGGCGCCGATAAGCTCGGCATGACCCAGGGCGTAACCAATGCGCCAGCCTGTCATGGCGTAGGCTTTAGAAAAACCGTTGAGCAACAGCGTGCGCTCCTGCATGCCAGGAAGAGAAGCGAAAGAGACATGCTCCCCTTCGTAAGTCAAATCACCGTAAATTTCATCGGAAATCACGATTAAATCATGCTTTTCGGCAAAAAGTGCCAGCTCCAATAAATCTTCACGGTTCATGATGGCCCCTGTGGGATTGTTAGGGAAACCCATCATCAAGACTTTGGTGCGCGGCGTCAAAAGGGCTTCCAGGTCGGAGGCGCGTACTTTGAATTCTTGAGCGGCGCTGGTTGCGACTGGAACGGGTTTGCCGCCGGCTAAATGAACACAGGCCTTATAGGATACATAGCAGGGCTCGGGAATCAGCACTTCGTCTCCCGGAGCTAAAAGCGCTCGCATTGCCAGATCTAAGGCTTCACTGACGCCGACAGTGACCAAAACCTGATCGCGGGGGTTGTAGGTGATGTCATGACGCCGCTGGATAAGCTGCGCAATTTCTTCGCGCAACTCTAATAGGCCGTAGTTAGAAGTGTAGCTAGTGTAGCCTCGCTTCAAACCGTACATGCAGCTTTCGCGAATATGCCAGGGCGTGACAAAGTCGGGTTCGCCGACGCCCAAGGAAATGACGCCCTTCATTTCAGCAACAATATCGAAGAAGCGACGAATGCCGGAAGCCGGCAGGGCTTGTACGGTGGGAGAAATTCGCTCTTGCCAGTTCTTCATGGCGTCACCGCCAAGCGGCGATCTTCTTCGTCATCTTCTAAAACGATGCCTGCTTCTTTGTATTTTTTCAGCATGAAATTAGTGGAGGTACCCATGACGCCCTCGATGGTGGACAGCTTAGTGGCGACGAAGTCGGCGACTTCTTTAAGAGTGCGGCCTTCGACGAAAACCATCAGGTCGAAACTGCCCGACATAAGGTACATGGCGCAGACTTCCGGATAGCGGTAAATGTTTTCTGCGATTCCATCAAACCCGACTTCGCGCTGAGGAGTCAGGCGCACTTCAATGCAGGCGGTAACGTTGTGTACGCCTGCTTTTTCCCAGTCAACAAAAGTATGGTATTTTAAAATCACCTTTTTTTCTTCCAGTTCTTGCAAATCGGCATCTACTTCTTCAGCACTGCAGCCAAGCATGGCTGCCAGTTGGGCGGAACTAAGGCGAGGATGACGTTCTACTAATTCCAGTAAAGCTTGTTTCGGATGCATATGTCGCACTTCCTTTCTTACATAAAAACCAAATAAAAAAACCGTTCCATCCTGAAAAAGGACGAAACGGTTCCGCGGTACCACCTTTATTAGCCGCCGGCATGGCGACTCTCTTGAACCCGATAACGCCGGGGCAGCGGGAAAACCTACTAGCCCTCTAAGGAGGCGTTGGGTGTTCCGGCTCAAGGATGGCTTTCACTGCATAGCGCCGCCGGCTTGCACCAATTGCCGGCTCTCTGTAAGGTCGTGTAGCAGCTACTATTCCTCTCATTGCCTTAACTCTATCGATTTGATTTGTATTCTATCATGTCTTTTGCAGGAAGGCAAGCTTGAGAAAATACATTTTCACAAAAGAGTGTTGCGAGAAATACATTTTTTGGTTGACACCGTTACAGAAAGTTGCTATACTAACGCCATACACCAAGAATATCGTCAGGCGATGAAGCCTTCTTCTTTCCTTGCTTAGGGAAGAAGAAGGCTTTTTGTTTGATGGCGGCCAACGACGGCGGCGGGGAATGAAGATTCCTTGTCGCCGTTTTTGTCTGTGTGGTGGTGTGGCGGAAATCCGCTGTAAAAGCAGACTATCGGGAGATGGTTTGCGCAGAGAAAAGGGGGAGAAGGGTATGAAAAAATGGTGGAAAACTCTAAGCTTGGCATTGCTAGGCAGCTTGCCCGCGTCTCTGGCGTTGGCGGCGGAAGAAGGCGCGGCAGCGGCCGCAGAGGTTGCGGAAGCGGTAAAATTGGATACAGGTGATACTGTTTTTGTCCTTTTAAGCGCTGCGTTGGTTATGTTGATGACACCGGCCTTGGCTTTATTTTATGGAGGCATGACGCGCAGCAAAAACGTACTCAATACAATTATGCTGAGCTTTTTCGTTTTAGCGCTTGTTTCGGTGCAATGGGTATTATTCGGTTATAGTCTTGCTTTCGGTCCTGATATCAATCATTTACTGGGAAGTCTTGAATGGGCAGGCTTAAGCGGCGTTGGTCAGGAAGCCAATGCTGATTATGCGGCGACTGTGCCGCACCTGGCGTTTATGATCTTCCAATGCATGTTTGCAGTGATTACGCCAGCGCTGATAACTGGCTCGATTGCGGAAAGAATGCGTTTTCCGGCGTTTGCCTTATTTGTTCTGTTTTGGACGACCGTGGTCTATGATCCTTTTGCGCACTGGGTATGGGGTGTTGGCGGCTGGTTGCGTGACTTGGGAGCGTTGGACTTTGCCGGCGGTACGGTTATCCATATTCTATCCGGCGTATCCGGTTTAGTTGCTTGTTTGGTTATGGGAAAACGTCGCGGCTATGGCGTTTCTCCGATGATGCCTCATCACTTGCCGATGACAGTTTTAGGAGCGGCTCTTTTGTGGTTCGGCTGGTTCGGTTTCAATGCGGGTAGCGCCTTAGGGGCGAGCGGTTTAGCAGCTAGCGCTTTTGTGGTGACCAATACGGCAGCGGCAGCAGGCTCGCTGGGGTGGCTTTTTGTAGAGTGGATGCATAATGGCAAACCGACCGTTTTGGGGATTGTCAGCGGTTGCATCGCTGGTTTGGTAGGGATTACTCCGGCGGCTGGCTTTGTTGAAATTGTACCGGCTGTGATTATTGGCTTAGGCGCAGGCATGCTGTGTTATTTTGCAGTCAGCGTTTGCAAGCGGCGGCTGGGGTATGACGATTCCTTGGATGCCTTTGGAGTGCATGGCGTTGGCGGTACCTGGGGCGCTTTGGCTACGGGCTTGTTTTGCACAAAAGAAGTAAACCCTGCTGGAGCTGACGGCTTCTTTTATGGCGGCGGACTGGAACAGTTCTGGATTCAGGCGGCCAGTGTAGGCATGGCCATCGTGTTTGCGGCAGTGATGACCTTTGTAATTCTGAAAGTAATTTCGATCTTCACGGAACTGCGTGTTTCTGAAGATGCAGAAGTGGTGGGCTTGGATATCAGCGAGCATGGTGAAAATGGCTATGTGAGCCAGGAGTTTGGTGCTGGCGTTCCTATGGGCGCTGGAGCCATGTCGTTCGAGCGGCTGGAACAGCCTGTTGCCACGAAAGCGCATTTCTCGTAAACTGATAGTAACGGAAGAGAAGTGCGACTTGAAGGAGGATTGAATGATATGGGCGATTTGATTAAAATCGAAGTGGTCACTCGTCCGGGTAAGCTGGAAGATCTAAAGGATGCTTTGGCGGAAATCGGCATAACCGGTATGACTGTGACCCAGGTATACGGCTGTGGCAGCCAAAAAGGGCATACGGAGGTGTATCGCGGGACCGAGTATGCAGTCAATTTGCTGCCCAAGGTTAAGGTTGAAACCGTAGTCAAAGAAAGCGAAATGAAAGCGGTTATGGATGTGATGCGCAATACGTTGCGGACAGGCAAACTAGGCGACGGCAAGATTTTCGTATATCCCATTCAAAACGCCATTCGGATTCGTACAGGTGAAGAAGGCGCCATGGCGGTAGGCGAGAAAAAAGAGTAAGTAAATGAAAAAAGAACTGCCTTTTGCGGGGTAATCCCGCAGAA
The DNA here is from genome assembly GCF_000374545.1 of Anaeromusa acidaminophila DSM 3853. Classification (NCBI taxonomy): domain Bacteria; kingdom Bacillati; phylum Bacillota; class Negativicutes; order Selenomonadales; family Sporomusaceae; genus Anaeromusa; species Anaeromusa burkinensis. The sequence goes on along the minus strand of NZ_KB894587.1, from coordinate 83,451 downwards.
GGCAGTTCTTTTTTGCCATCTTAAGTGCCCGGAGTACATGCATCAAACGGCAGCAGCCTTATATTTGAGACAAGATTTGCGCGCGCCTCGAAAGCGCAGTCTAAGTCGGCAGTTTCTTAACTCGCTGCGCTCAAACAGGCGAAACTGTAATCCGCCTTAGTCTGCGTTTTCGTCCTGCAGACCGTCTTGCTCCAATAAAAGTCTCAAATACAATGGCCGCCGCCGTCGTAGGCCTCACTCTACTCCTGTTAAAAAACTCGTACTCCGTAACCTCCTGCGTACCCTCCATTTCTCCGGTTCTCTTGTTCAATTCTGTTTCTCTATTTTTGGTTGTCCGGCGAATGGGCGGCGATATACTTGGCTACGTCGAATTTCTTTTTGGCGCCGCCCAAAGTCATCGAACGAACTTTGCCGAAAACAGGACGGCTAGGCCACGGACGGTCATGGACGCCGCCGATGCTCCAAGCAATTCCGGCATAGCCGTTAGGATCGCGTCCGTCTAAGGAATAACGATCGTTGAGTAGAATGGCTGCATCGAGGGCTTCTTGGGGGTGGGACGACCATTCTAATATTTTTTTCGCCCAATACATGCGCAGATAGCCATGCATTTTGCCGGTTTGCGTCAGTTCGTTCTGGGCGGCGTTCCAAAGAGAATCGGCAGTAGTTCCATTCTCTAGTTGGGAAAATGGATACGCTGCCGGTCTGGGATCGCTGAGATGGTCTGCCAAAGTTGCTTGCGCCCAGGAGGGGAAGGCTGTTGTTTGATCGTAGTCTGGCGTATAGAAGCAATAGTTGTCAGCCAGTTCGCGCCGCACGATGAGTTCCTCCAGAAAAGCGTCGCTGTCCGGATCTCCTGTAGGGAACAATCGGCGTATTTCCCAAGCGACGCGCTGCGGGGAAAGCTGGCCAAAATGAAAATAAGGAGAAAGCTGCGATTGACCAGGAAGAGTCGGATCATTTCGCCTCCAGGCATAGCCGGAAAGAGCATGGTGGAGAAAATGATCTAGCTGCTGCAAGGCGGCTTTGCTGCCCGGTTTTAGCCAGGCTATTGGCGCAGGGCCGCGATTCTGCTTGCCGATGGCTTGCCATTTTCCCCAAGGCGTGCGCGGCGTAAGCGGAAACCCTTGGGCTGAGACGCTTACCGGGGCGGTTAAAAATCGAGGCAAAAGACGGCCGAGCTTGGGTCGCAGCGTGTAGGCGGCGTATTCGCGCTTGCCTGAGGCCAGCCAAAGAGGCACGATGTTGTGACCGTCTACCTCCGCTACAGAAAGCTGCGTTTGCGCTAAGACCTCTTTTAGCCAGAGCCGCTTTAGGTGAAGGGGATCTAAGTCGCAAACTAAAAAAGCCGCCTTTTGTTGCTTCAAAAAAGGCGGCAACGCTTTAGGGGCGGCATCCGGCAGTAATTGAAAAGGAATACCTAAGGCTGCTAGCTCTTGTTCGGTTTCCATCAGACCTTGGAGCAGGAAATCATAGTGGCGCCAGGAAGCTGCCAAGAAAGAAGAACTTAAGCAAAAAACAACGACTAAAGCACGCTGCAGCGATGAAGCAAGCGCAGCGGCATGTACTAACGCAGCGTTATCATGACAGCGCTGCTCTCGGCTCATCCAATAAACAACAGGACCTGAATCGGGCAAGGTACTGCGCAATAGGCGTATTCTTTCTTGCATGGAGCTAGCCTCCTTGGATGCTTAGGCTTGGCAAAGGGGGAGAGCGGAAATTTCTTTGGGCGTAAGCAACCGAATGATTTTGGCGGTCAAATTTTCCGTTAAGTCTAATGTCACATGTTCACTTACAGGCAGACCTGTTTCGTCGGAAACCAATTGAAGCAACGGCCGACAGGGAAGCTTGGAGGGGACGTCCAGTACAATGCCGAAAGCCCCTGTGTTCAGGCATACGAAGGAGCCGATAGGATAAGTAGCTAAATGGGCGAAAAACTCTGTTAAGGCTTGAGGCGAAAAATGGCTGCCAGACAAGGCCTGCAGCAGGTCATAGGCTTGGTCGGGAGCCATGCCTAAGCGATAAGGGCGGTCGCTTGTGACTGCGTCATAAACATCGGCAATGCTGGTGACCTGGGCGAAAGGATGAATGCTGTCGCCGCTCAAACCGCGCGGATAACCGGTGCCGTCGTTTTTTTCGTGGTGCTGCAAGGCGACATGGGCGGATAAAAGCGGAATTTTTTCGCCATGTCGCAAAATATCAAAACCAAGTTCAGTGTGCTGGCGCATAATATCCATTTCGGCAGTGGTGAGGCCGCCGGGTTTTACTAAAATTTCTAAAGGAATATGCATTTTTCCTACGTCGTGAAGCAGCGCGCCCAAGGTTGCGACACGCAGATCTTTTTCCTTATATCCCATGTGCAATAGGGTAAGGGCGGATAAGATAGCGACATTGACACTGTGGGCGAAGGTATAATCGTCATGCACGCGGATATCGGTAAGGTGGACAAGTACGTTGCCATTCGCCATGATTTCTTCTACTAACTGGTCGGCGGCGGCGATGACGGCGTAGGCGGAAAAAACCTGCCGCTCCTGCAGAGTGGCAAAACATTCCTTTACCGCTTGCATAGCGATATAGCGGGTTTCGTCGCGGACCAGCTCAGGAACTTTAATATCTTTTAAATAGGGATTTTGCACGTAAATGGCTGCAACTCCCAGTTCTTTCATACGTTCAATATAAGCGGTTGTCAATACCGTATCCTGTGCCAGCAGCAGGCGGCCATCGGTGCCCAAAATAGAGCGGGCTGTCAACATGCCGGCTTTAAGGTCGGTAATCGGAAGCTTTTGCATATCGGTCTCCTCTTTCAGTATAACGAGTCAATAACAGTACTATTCGTCATGCGGGGCAGAGGCTCCTTCAGAAAATGACGGCATGATATTGAGTATTTCTTCAGATCTCGTTACAATGAAAGAGAATTAATGCTTAACCGGTTATGACTGGGAGAGGAAGAGCGCAAATGGAGATTAAAAGTCTGAAGAAGCTTAAATTATACGGTTTTAATAATTTAACCAAAACATTGAGCTTTAATGTATATGATATTTGTTATGCTAAGACGCCGCAGCATATGCGGGACTATATTGCCTATATTGATGAAGAGTACAGCGCCGAACGGCTGACAAGCATTTTGGAAGAAGTAGCTCGCATGATTGGCGCCAACGTCTTAAATGTGGCTAAGCAGGATTATGATCCGCAAGGAGCCAGCGTAACCATGCTGATTGCGGAAGAACATATGGAAATACAACCGGAGACGGTACTGGCGCATTTGGATAAAAGCCACATTACCGTGCATACGTATCCGGAAAGTCATCCGGACAAAGGGATTAGTACTTTTCGCGCTGATATTGATGTATCGACTTGCGGCCATATTTCACCGCTAAAGGCGCTGAATTTTTTGCTGCGCAGTTTTTGTTCGGATATTGCCATCATGGATTACCGAGTGCGCGGCTTTACAAGAGATATTAAAGGGAAAAAATATTTTATTGATCATAAAATTAATTCCATTCAAAACTACATCGATCCGGAAATTCGCAATCTATATCAGATGATTGATGTGAATGTTTATCAGGAAAACATTTTTCACACGAAAATGCTGTTGAAGGACTTTGATTTAGATACGTACCTGTTCGGTACGGATAAAAATGAATTGCTGCCAGGGGAAAAGAAAAAAATCAAACAACGTGTAAAAAAAGAAATGGCGGAAATTTTTTCTGGACGGAGAATACCGAAAGTTTAACGCTATTTTTACGAAAAAGCACGGAATAAAGCGAACGTATCTCTCTTGCAAGGCCTGAACATTCATGATAAACTGGCGGTGCAACAAGGGTGAAGTTGGCTTTTTTTCTTATAAAGAATACTATAATGTTCGGTTTAGGAGGCGTTTGCGTGTCGGCAGTAAAAAGAATTTTCGTTGAAAAGCGGGCAGACCATGCGGTGGAAGCAGCAGGAATTTTAGCGGATTTGCGTGAAAATCTCGGGTTATCTTCTTTGCGCAGCGTGCGCGTACTTAATCGGTATGATGCAGCCGGGTTGGGAGAGCAAGAATGGGAACAGGCGAAATCCTTGGTTTTTGCGGAACCGATGGTGGATGATGTTTATGAAGAGGTCTTGCCGGTGTGGCCGGAAACCGTTTGTTTTGCCATGGAATATCTGCCCGGGCAGTATGATCAGCGGGCTGACTCGGCGGCGCAGTGCTTGCAGCTTTTATCGGCGGGCGAACGGCCTCAAATCCGGACGGCCAAGGTGTTGGTACTAGGCGGTGCTGTAACGTCAGAAGAATTAGCGCGCATCAAAGCTTACTGCATCAACCCTGTAGAAGCGCGCGAAGCTACGCTGGAAAAACCGTCTACCCTGGAAGAAGAGCTGGTGCAGCCAGACGATGTGGCGGTGTTGTCCGGCTTTTTGGCATTAGACGAGGCTGCGATAGCGGCTTTGCATGCTGACTTAGGGCTGGCTATGAGCGCGGCGGATTTGCGCTTTTGCCAAGAATACTTTCAAACCCAGGAGAAGCGCGAACCTACCCTGACGGAAATTCGCGTGCTTGATACCTATTGGTCGGATCATTGCCGTCATACGACCTTTCATACTTGTCTGGAAGAGGTTCGTTTTGGCGAAGGTCGTTTTGGTAAACGGATTGCAGCGGTTTATGACGAGTATTTGGCGACGCGGCGGAAGGTTTACGGGGCTAAAGAGAAGGATCGCGATATCTGTTTGATGGATGTGGCGGTTTTGGGCATGAAGGAACTGCGTTTGCGGGGCTTGTTGGATGACTTGGATGCGTCTGATGAGATTAATGCCTGCAGCATTGTGGTAGATGCCGAAGTAGACGGCAAGTCCGAAGAATGGCTTGTCATGTTTAAAAATGAGACCCACAACCATCCGACGGAAATCGAACCTTTTGGCGGCGCAGCTACTTGTTTGGGCGGGGCTATTCGCGACCCTCTTTCCGGCCGTTCCTATGTATACCAAGCTATGCGGGTAACCGGCAGCGGCGACCCCAGGCGTTCCTTAGCGGATACACTGCCGGGAAAATTGTCGCAGCGTAAAATTACAACAGGCGCCGCTGCGGGATATAGCTCCTACGGTAATCAAATAGGCTTGGCTACTGGTCAAGTGGCCGAATTTTATGACGAAGGCTTTGTAGCTAAACGCATGGAAGTTGGCGCGGTAATGGCGGCAGCGCCCAAGGAAAACGTGGTTCGTGCACAGCCGCAGCCTGGAGATGTGGTAATTTTGGTAGGCGGCCGGACTGGCCGTGACGGCTGCGGCGGCGCTACCGGGTCATCGAAGGCGCATACCGAAGAGTCTTTGGCCACTTGCGGCGCGGAAGTTCAAAAAGGAAATCCGCCCACAGAACGAAAAATTCAGCGCCTGTTCCGACGCAGCGAAGTAAGCCGGATGATTAAACGGTGCAATGATTTTGGCGCTGGCGGTGTTTCTGTTGCAGTTGGCGAACTGACTGACGGCGTACGTATTGAGCTTGATCGAGTGCCTAAAAAATATGAAGGTCTTGATGGTACGGAACTAGCGATTTCGGAATCCCAGGAGCGCATGGCGGTGGTTGTTGCGGCAGAAAATGCTGCTGCTTTTCAACGTCATGCGGATGAAGAAAACTTAGAAGCAACCGTAGTAGCTACGGTTACCGATGATCGTCGCTTAACTATGTTGTGGCGTGATAAAGCGATTGTATCCTTAAGCCGCGATTTTCTGGATACTGCTGGGGTCAAGCAGTCAACTAAGGCTTTTGTGTCGGAGCCTGCGGAGGCTTCCTTATTTGGAACTGCGGCGGTGGCCGATTGGCGCGAGGCCTGGCTGAATTTGCTGAACGAGCTGAATGTGTGCAGTCAGAAGGGGCTTGTGGAACGTTTTGACAGTACCATTGGCGCTGCAAGCGTACTGATGCCTTTAGGAGGCAAACACCAGTTGACTCCTGCCGAAGGCATGGCGGCTAAACTGCCGGTTTTGCAGGGAGAAACGACAACAGCCACGGTTATGACCTTCGGTTACCACCCGGCGATTGGCAGTTGGAGTCCATTCCATGGCGCTCTGTATGCGGTGGTGGAGTCTGTGGCGAAAGTAGTGGCCATGGGCGGTGAGTGGCGGCGTATTCGTTTGTCCTTCCAAGAGTATTTCGAGCGCTTAGGGGCGGACCCGCAGCGTTGGGGCAAGCCTTTGGCGGCGCTGTTGGGCGCTTTTGAAGCGCAGGTGAAATTGGGGCTGCCGGCGATAGGCGGCAAAGACAGCATGTCCGGTTCTTTCCAAGAACTGAATGTGCCGCCGACGTTAATTTCCTTTGCTGTATCTATGGCGAATGCCGCGAAGATAGTATCGCCGGAGTTTAAAGAAGCAGGCAGTAAGTTGGTATGGCTTCCTATAGCAAGGGATGCGGAAGAAATTCCTGATTTTAGCAATATGGCCGTTGTGTATGACCGCGTTGGAGAATTGACGGCCAAGGGGCTTGTTAAAGCCGCTTCGGCGGTTCGTTATGGAGGTATTGCCGCTGCAGTCAGCCGCATGAGTTTTGGCAATGCTCTAGGAGTGCGTTTTGGTGCTGAGGTGGAGCCTGCAGGGTTGTTTGCGCCGGAATACGGCAGCTTGCTGCTTGAAGTGGCGGCTGATCTAAATGTGGCGGAGGCTCTTGCCGGCTGCCGCGTGGTAGAATTGGGAACGGTAACGGCGGAGCCGGAATTTGAGCTGCAAGGGCGGAGCCTGCGTCTTGAGGAAGCTCAAGCTGCATGGGAAGCGCCGCTAGAGAAGGTATTTCCTACCAAAGCATCTGTTCCAGTTGGGACGCCTGCAGGCAGCCTGGGAGCGGCGAAAGAGCGGCGGCGCAGTTCGCTGCATTTGGCGAAACCTCGCGTGCTTATTCCCGTTTTCCCGGGAAGCAATTGTGAGTACGATACTGCTAGAGCGTTTGAAAAAGCGGGCGCAGTAGCGCAAACGCTGGTGATTCGCAATTTGACGTCGGCAGCGGTGGAAGAATCGGTGCAAGCCTTTGCGGCGGCGTTAAAGCAGTCCAATATTTTGATGCTCCCCGGCGGTTTCAGCGCCGGAGACGAACCGGACGGTTCCGGTAAGTTTATTGCAACAATGCTGCGCAATCCGGTTTTGAGCGAAGGAGTGACAGAGCTGCTGCAGAAACGAGACGGCTTGGTGTTGGGAATCTGCAATGGCTTCCAGGCGCTAATCAAACTGGGGCTGTTGCCTTTTGGAGAAATACGGCCTTTAGATGCTTCTTGTCCTACATTGACCTTTAACTCTCTGGGCCGGCATATTTCTTGTCTGGCTCGCACGCGCGTTACTAACAATCGTTCCCCATGGTTGGCGTTGACGGAAAGCGGTGATGAGCATATTGTGGCGATGTCTCATGGCGAAGGACGTTTTTATGCTTCGCCGCAGTGGTTGAAAACGCTGCATGCCGCTGGACAAGTGGCCACGCAGTACGTAGATTTGACGGGTCAGCCTACGCATGCGTTGCCGCATAACCCGAACGGATCCTTGGATGCAATTGAAGGCATCACAAGCCCGGATGGTCGGGTATTGGGTAAAATGGGCCATTCTGAGCGAATTGGGAAGAATGTTTTCAGTAATGTGCCTGGGGCGAAAGACCAGCATATTTTCGAAGCTGGTGTAGCCTATTTTGCAAAATAGGAAGTGTAATGTTGTAAATTGACAACATAGGCAACTTTTGCTAGGATGGACAAGGCTGTTTGGTGTGCGCGCCAGACGGCCTTGTCTCTTTTTTTATATGGCTGCTCTGTGTGACTTGTGAAAGAGAATAATTGCGATTGTTTTGACAATATACGATAATACAAGTAAGAGGCAGGCAGCGCAGACACAAAACGGATATTTAAATTTGAGGAAGGAAGTGAGGTAAATGAACGGACAAAGAGAAACCTTTTCTTCCGGCTTAGCCGTCTTTTTTGCAACCCTTGGATCGGCTGTCGGCTTAGGAAATATTTGGAAATTCCCGTACTTGGTGGGGGAATTTGGCGGCGGTGCATTCTTGGCGGTGTATTTGCTATGTGTGGCTTTTATCGGTTTGCCTGTGATGTGGACGGAATTTTACGTGGGGCGTAAAGCTCGTAAAAATCCTGTCGGGGCAATGAACATGTTGGCTCCCGGCACTGCTTGGAAACATGTGGGTACCATGGGGGTAGCGTCAGCATATTTGATCATGTTTTTTTATAGCTGCGTAGCTGGCTGGGTATATTATTATTTATTCAAAGCGATCCAGGGTGATTTTATTGGCATAACTATGGAAGCGGCTAAGGCTGAATTTGGAGCCGTCGTAGTCGGGCCATTATCCCCTGTGTTGTGGCAGCTTATCGTTTTGGTAGTCGTGTCCGGTATTATTGCTTTCGGTGTGCAAAAAGGGATTGAACGTATGACCAAGACCTTGATGCCGTTATTATTTGTTCTAATTTTAATTTGTGATTTTCGAGCGCTAACGCTACCGGGGGCTGGAGCTGGAGTGGATTTCCTTTTCCAGATTGATTTTAGCAAACTGAGTGGTGCGGCGATTTTGACGGCGATGGGCTTGGCTTTTTTTAAACTGTCTTTGGGCATGGGGACGATGACAACCTATGCCAGCTATTTTACGGCGGATAATAATTTGTTTCGTACAGGCGCCAAGGTAGCCGTATCGGATACGTTGGTTTCCTTATTGGCTGGCTTGGCGGTGTTTCCAACTGTGTTTTCCTTTGGCTTAGAGCCTGGCGCTGGACCAGGGCTGCTGTTTATGACGATTCCGTTAGTTTTTTCGCAAATTCCTTTTGGAAATTTACTTCTTGTGGCCTTTTTTTTCCTAGCGTCGATTGCCGCCACTACGGCGATGCTGTCTTTGGTAGAGGTTCCTACCGCCTGGATGAGTGAAGAATATGGCTTTGATCGTAAAAAAGCGGCGGCGTTGAACGCGTTGATTATTTTTTGCATTGGCGTTTTGGCTACTCTTTCTGTAGATAAGGCTAGCCTTTTAGGAAGTTATACCTGGATGGGAAGAGGCTTTTTTGATTGGTTCGACTATCTTTCCTCTAATATTATGCTGCCTTTGGGAGGCTTGTTTTTTGTTATTTTTGTGCGGCGTCATCTTTCCTGGGAGGAACTGCGCCGTGAGTTTTCGAATGGCGGAACTCTGCCTTTAGGGGGCATGTTTACTTTTTATTGGTTTAGCGTGCGGTATGTGACGCCAGTGCTGCTTGGTTTGATTTTTCTGCACTCTGTAGGTGTTTTGTAAAGCAAAGCGTGAAATTTGCACATGGCACAAAGAGAGCCGGGGCTGGACGAGCGGACTTAAGTTCGCGCTTTCAGTCCTGGCTTTCTTCTTGGAAGAGAATGGCTCTGATTTGTTGTCTGAATTATAAGGAAGTTGCGTCTATAAGCGTCTTTGTTGTCAGTGCCTCCAAGCGTAGTGTATACTGTGAGTAGATTTTGGAATCAAGTGGTTTTGATACAAGGAGAGATCCTAATGTTACAATTTCGTGAGATCCTATTAGACGATAAGGAAACGTTTCAAACGTATTTTCAGCAGCGCCGTTATGAAAATGCGCATTTTAATTTTACGAATCTCTTTATGTGGCGCAACGTATGCCGCATTCGCTGGGCGGAAGCCGGGGGAGCATTATTTTTGCGCGCAGAGTGGGACGGGGAGTCCTTTGTATTGCCGCCTATCTGTCGTGATGAGGTAATGCCGGCCGCTATGGGAGAATTATTGGCTTTTTGCGAAGAAACAGGACATCCGCTTATTATTAGAGGAATCGAAGCATCGCTGCTGCCAGTGGTAGAAGCGGCAAAGCCTGGATTCTTTAATTTGACGGCGGACCGGGATAATTTTGACTATATTTATGAGCAGACGTCGTTGGCGACATTGTCGGGACGTCGTTATCACGGCAAAAAGAATCATTTGAACCAGTTTTTGAAAAACAATTCCGGATACGAGTATGTGCCGTTGACGCCGGAATTGGTGGACGCCTGTGAAGAATTTACTGATCGCTGGTGTGCGCAGAAGGGCTGTGAAAAAGGGGATTCCATTGATTGCGAGCGCCAGGCTATTCACGACGGATTGCGCAATATGGATCGCCTTGGGTTCGTGGGCGGAGTTATTTTGCTTAACGGACAAGTAGAGGCTTACTCTTTCGGTGAGAAGATCAATGAAGATACAGCTGTCATTCATGTGGAAAAGGCGAATGGAGAAATTCGCGGCCTTTATGCAGCGATCAATTGGGAGTTTTGTCGCCAAGCCTGGGAAGGCGTGACGTTTATCAATCGTGAAGAAGATATGGGCGAAGAGGGCCTTCGGAAGGCCAAAGAATCCTATCATCCAGTCGTGTTGTTAGAGAAATACGTGGCGACGCCTAAATAATGTGTAAAAGCGTTTGGAAGCAGAATTTGCAGCCAAACGCTTTTCTTTTTTATGTTGATTCTTGAGGCAGGAAAAGAGAAGAACGATGTGGAAATGTAATGCGGACTATATATGTAATTTTATTAATATAGAGAATATATAGTATTGCAGGAAAGAAAGAGGAGAGAACAGGCATGAGTAATTTTCACATCGAGACGTCGCTGGCCCAGGAGTTAGTTTCTTTTGTAAAGGGTAAAACCGGCTATGACATGATTATCTGCAATGATTCGGGCGCTATTATCGCGGATACTTTTGGCGGCGCTCGCGTTGGAAAGGTGCATGCCGGCGCGCAAAAGATCGTGCAAGGGTTGGCTCATGAGTATGCGGTGACAGCGCAGGAGGCTGCCGCCAATGCCAATGTGAAGGAAGGATATAGTTGCTTGATCGAGGTGGAAGGAGAGCGAGTTGGCACTTTTGGCATTACAGGGCCGATCGATGTGGTGAAACCTCTGACGTTGGTAGCAGCGACAATTGTAGGCTATCGAGTGAGGGAAACCTTTCGGCGCAATGAGGCGGAGCGCATGGCTAAGCGCGTTTCCGACGATATTCACCAGGCGGTGGCTGCCATTGAAGAAATATCCGCCTCTTCCCAGGAATTGGCTTCGACAACAGAAAATGTGGTGCAGCTGTCGCAAGAATCCATGGATAAGGTGAAAAACACGGCGAAAATTCTGGATATGAGTCGGGCCATTGCGACGGAAACAAAACTGTTATCTTTGAACGCATCCATCGAAGCGGCGCGGGCTGGCGAGGTGGGGCGCGGCTTTGCCGTGGTGGCTCAGGAAATGCAGAAGCTGGCGCAAAATAGCGCCGAAGCGACGGAGCAGATTAACGGAATCCTGGGTGATATTCAAAGCGCGTTGAATCGGGTGATTGCCGGTGTCGATCAATCCGCAGGCATTTCCGGGGAGCAGGCGAAAGCTATGCAGGACATCAGCAATATGGTGGAAACAATGCAAAGCTCCACGGTGGCCTTAGCGTCTTTGTACGATAAGTAATTCAAATTCAGGGGGCGGAACAATGGCTAAATTAGAAATTTCACGAGAAATGGCGCAAGAATTGACGGATTTTGTTTATGGCGCTACCGGCTGTCATACGATTGTGTGCGGCGAAGGCGGCGTTATTATCGGCGATTCAGCCAAAAATCGCTATGGTATGGTCCATGACGGGGCCAGGAGAATGATGCTCGGTGAAATTGACGAGTTCTTTGTGACTGCCGAGCAGGCTGCGCAGGGAAAGATGAAAGAAGGCCAAAATTATCCCATCGTTTTTGACGGTGCGCGAGTAGGCAGCTTTGGCGTGGCTGGCGAACTTACGATTGCACGGCCCATTGCCAAGGTGGTGGCGGCGCTTTTTGGAACGAGGCTTCGGCAGCAACAGCAGATCCAGATGATTGAAACTATGTCGGGGCAGGTGTCGGCGCAGGCGCAGCAAGCGGCGGCGGCAGTAGAGGAGATTTCCGCTTCTTCCCAGGAATTGGCGGCGACGACGGAAAAAGTGTCGCGGCTGGCTGAGAATGCAGTGGAGCGGGTGAAGGAGACAGCCCATATTCTAGATATGAGCCGGGCCATTGCCAGCGAGACGAAATTGTTATCTCTTAACGCCTCTATTGAAGCGGCGCGTGCAGGCGAAGTGGGCAGAGGATTTGCCGTAGTGGCGCAGGAAATGCAAAAATTGGCTCAAAACAGCGCCGAGGCGACAGAAACAATCAATAAAATTTTGGCGGAAATACGCAAAGCCAATGAGGATGTCATCGGCGGTGTTCATCAATCTGCTGAAATTTCCGGCGAACAAGCGAAGGCGATGGAAGAAATTGTACATATGGTAGAAGCTATGCAAGATACCAGTCAAAAACTAAAGGACGTGTTTTGAAAGCAGCATAAGAAAAACCGGCGCAAGCCGGTTTTTCTTATGGGAAGAGTTGCCGCTTTCGCGCAGTTATTTTTCTTGTCTGCAGGCTTGGCAAAAAAGGAGCACTTCGAGTATAATAGATTATTATGGTGTGATGCATGTGGTCCTATTTTTGGAGGAGACTCACGATGAAACGAGTTTTTGTTACTGTCACAGGGCGCCAAAAAGATGTATACGACCAAGAACAATGTCAGGAAATGACGGTTGCAGGCACGTATTATCGGCGCAACGGGGTCGATTATATTTCCTACCGGGAACGGGAGGAAGACGGCTTGGGACAAACGACAACCTTGTTAAAGATATATGAAGATCGAACGATTTTGGTGCGGCGCGGCGATGTGGAGCAGGAACAGGAGTTCCGTCGCGGCGAGCGTACGGAAAGCGGCTATGTTACGCCGTACGGCAACTTGTCTTTAGGCATTATGACCAAGGAATACTCATGGTCTTTTGGACCGGCAAGCGGTGCGGTAGACATTATTTACGATTTGGAAATCGATGGACAATGGCAAAGTACGAATCAATTGTCTGTCGTGATACGGGAGGAGCAAATTTGTGGACATTAAGACAAGCCTAGAGAACGCCATTCGGGAAGCGGCTACAGCGGCTATTAACGCTGGCGACTTTCAGGCGGAGACATTGCCGGAGGTACTGCTGGAGGTGCCGCCGCAAAAAGAATTTGGAGATTATGCTACGAATTTTGCCATGCAGACAGCGCGAGCGGCGCGCATGAATCCGCGTAAAGTGGCCGAGGCACTGGTGAAGTATCTGCAGCGTCCCTGGTTGGAGCGCTGCGAGATTGCCGGTCCCGGTTTTATTAATTTTTATCTGCGGCCGGAATGGGTGCATGACTTGTTAGCGGGCATTTTGGCGCAAGGAGATTCTTACGGCTGTACGCAAACCGGCAACGGTCAGAAGATCCAAGTGGAGTTTGTCAGCGCCAATCCGACAGGCTTATTGCATGTAGGACATGGACGGGGCGCCGCTTTCGGCAGCGCCTTGGTTAATGTGCTGCGCACAGCGGGCTACGATGTACAGGCGGAATACTATATCAATGATGCAGGAAACCAGATTGACAATTTGGCGGCGTCCGTCAACGCTCGTTACCTGGAATTACTGGGGCAGGAGGTAGTTTTTCCTGAGGCGGGCTATCGCGGCGAGGATATTATCACTACGGCGCAAGGCTTGCTTGATCGCGACGGCGACAAATATTTGTCCTGGAGTGAAGAAGAGCGGGTAGCTCACTTTAAAGAAGTGGCGTTAGCGGAAAAATTAGCGATTCTAAAGGAACACTTGGCCGCTTTTAATGTGCATTTTGACGTGTGGTTCAGCGAACGCACCCTGCATCAGAGCGGGGCTGTGGATGAGGCCTGCGCCATCTTGAAGGAAAAAGGCCAGGCTTATGAAAAAGAAGGCGCTTTGTGGTTGAAGTCCACGGCTTATGGGGATGACAAGGATCGCGTTATTATTCGTGATAATGGCGTGCCTACGTATTTGGCGGCGGATATCGCTTATCACCGCAATAAAGCGGAACGAGGCTTCGATAAAATCATCAATATTTGGGGTGCCGACCATCACGGCTACATCTGTCGGGTTAAGGCATCCATGGCGGCCCTTGGTTATGAAGCGGAACGCTTGGAAGTCTTGATTTTGCAGATGGTTAGTTTGTATCGAGACGGTCAATTGGTGAAGATGTCGAAGCGGACCGGTCAAAGCGTGACTTTGGACGAGCTGATGGAGGAAGTCGGTCGGGATGCGGCGCGTTATTTCTTTATTATGCGCTCCATTGACAGTCAGCTGGATTTTGACATTGATTTGGCGCGGTCCCGGTCTAACGAAAACCCTGTTTATTATGTACAATACGCTCATGCGCGGATTTCTAGTATTTTCCGGCAAACCGCTGAGGCCGGGATTGTGATGGGTGAACTTGACGCCTTGCCGTTGCAGGCTTTGTGCGAGGAAGCGGAGATTGAACTGATTAAAAAACTGGGAGATTTCCCGGAAGAAATTGATCAGGCGGCTCGGGAACGGGCGCCGCACCGCATTGCTCGCTATGTGCATGAGGCGGCAAGTCTGTTTCATACCTTTTATAACCAGTGCCGTATTATTGGCGCAGAGCCAGAGCTGCAGCAAGCTCGTTTGGGCTTGGTTACCGCAACGCAGCAGGTGCTGCGGCGCGCTTTGGGCATTCTTGGCGTAGATGCGCCTGAAAAAATGTAAGGAAAATTGGTTTTCCGGCTGGCGGAGTGCCAGCGTGCGTGCTATAATGGAGGACAGTTTTTAGAACGAGTAGGAGGATACCAGCATGGCCAAATTCATCTTTGTTACCGGTGGGGTCGTCTCATCCCTGGGGAAAGGCATCACCGCTGCATCCTTAGGGCGTTTGCTGAAGAGTCGCGGCTTGAAGGTGACCATTCAGAAATTCGATCCGTATATCAACATCGACCCTGGCACAATGAGCCCGTATCAGCATGGGGAAGTGTTCGTCACCGAAGATGGAGGCGAAACCGATCTGGATCTCGGTCACTATGAGCGTTTTATTGATATTAATTTGAGCAAGAGCTCCAATGTTACTGCTGGCAAAGTGTATTTGTCGGTGATTAACAAAGAGCGCAAAGGCGATTATCTGGGCAGCACAGTGCAGGTAATTCCGCACATTACGAATGAAATCAAAGAACGTGTCTATCGTGTTGGACGCGAGGATAACGCGGACGTGGTCATTACGGAAATTGGCGGCACGGTTGGCGATATTGAAAGCCTGCCTTTTTTGGAAGCCATTCGACAGGTGAAAAAAGAAGTAGGCCGTGACGAAGTTTTGTATATTCATGTGACGCTGGTGCCGTATATTTCGGCGGCAGGCGAACTGAAGACCAAACCGACGCAGCATAGTGTTAAGGAGCTGCGCAGCATCGGCATTCACCCGGATATTATTGTTTGCCGTACCGAACATGAAATTTCTCAAGATATGAAAGATAAACTGGCGCTGTTCTGTGATATTGACGTTAACGCCGTTATTCAAAATCGCAATGCGGCTAGCATTTATCAGGTACCTCTCATGATGCATGAAGAGGGCCTTGACCGTATCGTCATGGAAAAACTTAAGCTGCAAGCCGGCGAGGCGGACCTGACGGAATGGACGGCTATGGTGGAAAAAATCATGAATCCCACGCAAAAGGTGACGATTGCGATGGTAGGCAAATATGTAGCGTTGCAGGATGCGTATATGAGCGTTTCCGAAGCGTTGCGTCATGCCGGTATTGCAAATTCGGCGGCCATAGATATTCGCTGGGTTAACGCCGAGGAAATTGAAGCTCCCGGTACGGATCTCTCCGAAGTCTTTGTTGGTGTTGACGGCATTTTAGTGCCCGGCGGCTTTGGGGATCGCGGCGTAGAAGGCAAGATTGAAGCCATTCGCTATGCGCGTGAAAACAAAATTCCTTATTTTGGATTGTGTCTGGGCATGCAAACGGCCGTAATCGAGTTTGCCCGCAATGTAATGGGCTTTGTTGGCGCTCACAGTACGGAGTTTGCGCCGGAAACGCCCTATCCGGTTATTGATTTGATGCCGGATCAAGTGGATGTCGAACAAAAAGGCGGGACGATGCGTTTGGGCGTATATCCTTGCAAGGTCATGGAAAATACTCTGACTCAAACGGCCTACCAAGAAGAATTGATTTATGAACGTCATCGTCATCGTTTTGAATTTAACAATGCGTATCGCGAGCAATTGACACAAGGCGGTCTGATTTTGGGAGGCACGCTGCCCAACGGCCGACTGGTAGAAATTGTAGAATTGAGCCAGAATGTGCATCCGTGGTTTGTGGCAACTCAGTTCCATCCGGAATTTAAATCCCGCCCGACCAATCCGCATCCGTTGTTCCGGGATTTTGTAAAAGCCGCTGTAAAATATCAAGCCGGCAAATAAGATTGAGCCGCCCTTCGGGGCGGCTTTTGGCATTGCAGCAGGAAATTGGCGTCGTTGCGCGAAATGTTGAGAACAACGCTGGTTGAGAAGGGGAGAACTATATGAAGAAGAAACGTTGGTTGCTAGTTTTGCTTGCAATCGTAATTCTTGCGGGCTGGTGGAAATGGTATCCGGCCAAAACGGAGCCCCAAATTGCGGTGATTCATGTAGAAGGCGTCATTTTGGGCGGACGGGGCCAAAGCGGCCTATGGGGAGAAAACGGCGGCGTTGACGGCATTATTCGTCAACTGCATGAAGCTCGCGACGATGAAGCGGTTAAAGCGATTATCTTGCGTATTAACAGCCCGGGAGGCAGCGCTACAGCCTCTCAGGAATTGGGAGAAGAAATCTTAAAGGTTCGAGCCGCCGGCAAGCCGGTGGTATCTTCTATGGGGGATATAGCGGCGTCCGGCGGCTACTGGCTGGCGGCATGTACGGAACGGGTATACGCTAATCCGTCAACGATCACCGGCAGTATCGGCGTATATATGCCTTATGCAAATTGGGAAGAACTGTATCAGAAAATCGGGATTCGTAATGAACGCATTCAAAGCGGGCCGCATAAGGACATTCTTTCGCCGGACCGGGCGATGACGGCAACGGAAAAAGCGTTGCTGCAGGCTATGGTGAACGATATGTACGAGCAGTTTGTCACAGTAGTATCTGAGGGTAGAAAGCTGTCCCCGGAACAGGTTCGCTTGTTGGCGGACGGGCGTATTTACACTGGACGCCAAGCCTTAGCTAGCGGCTTGGTGGACGAAATGGGCAATTTATATGATGCCATTGATGGCACGGTCGATAAGTTAGGTCTGGCGGAGCGCCCGGTGATTCGAGAAATGGGGCAAACGTCTCCGTGGGAGGCTGTTTTTGGCAGAACCACGGTAAGCAGTTTAGTGCAGCAAGCCGTTTGGCAGACTTTGGGGTCGGCTCCTAAGGCCTCTCCGGTGTTGGCTCCCATGGCATTGCCGGCTGCCTACTAAGGAGGCGGGAGATGAAGCGTAAAAGTTTGCTGGCAGGGATTGCTTTGGTAGGGGTTTTGGCCGGCTGCGGTCTTAAGATACCTGCGACAGTGGCGCCCTTGCAGGTGCAAAGCGGTGAAGTCACTGGCAGTGTTAGTGAGAATGGCGATGGCAATTTGGTTCGCTTGGTGCAGGGGGGCGGGCTGGAAGGAACTAGTGGCGTGGATATTGCCGCCGGAGGGAGCGGCATGGTTCGTTACTATCTGGAGGCTGGAGCTGCCCCGGAATTGGTGGCGGACAGTCGCTTTCTTTGGCGCTCGACGCAAGGAACGGGGAGACTGCTTTTGGAAGAGTTGGCTCCGGACGGGAAAGTGAGGCGCAGCGTGGGCTGGGTTTATACTGGACCGTGGCCTGCGGCTACCAATGAACAGCGTTGGGTAGACGCTCGTTATCGCAGCAACTATGAAGCGAACTGGGTAGAGTCTCGTTATAGCGTACAGCGCCTTTGGAATGAATTTTTTCCAAGCCAGCCGCTTAATGCAGCTCATCGCTACCGATGGGTGCTGGAAGTCGGCGAGGGCCAGCATGTGTTGGTGAGTCGTTTTTCGCTGGCGGCGCAGCCGGTGACCGCGGTGACGGTTGCTGCTCCGCAAACGCTCGCGGTGCGTCAAGGAGAAGAGGTTCATTGGCGGACACGGTTGCAATATAGCGGCTCACAGCCGGAAGTGGAATTTACTGCGGCTGTATCGGAGCCGCAAGGATACGGCGTGACTGTGCAAGGAGATCGAGTGCGACATGTGCGTCTGACGCCAGGACAGACCATTGAATTGGATTGGGTTTTGGAGGGCCGTCGGGCCGAACGTGTTAATTTTGGCAAACCTTGGCGGCTGCAGTTGTCCCTTAATGGGGAAGAAAAAGCGCAGACGGCGGTTTCCGTGGCCCCAACCAGGCCGGGAAGCGTGTATTATGTGATGACGGAAGATCTAGAGCCGATAGACGGCGCTGGCTATGCCAAGGCGTGGGGCAATCAGGATGGTTGGCTCAATCCGGAAGAATACCAAGTGCAGATGGTGCAGAAAGCGGAGACACTTAACGCCATTGCAGAGCGCCATGGCGCTTTCTGGACTCATTATATCGCTTGGCCTGCAGTAGCGGCAGCGCAGTGGGCGCAAAGCCAATCGCCGACCAAGCAATGGCAGGAAGTTGTGGCTAATATTGAGCATTCTGTACGTCGAGAAAGCGCCAAAGGGCATGAATATGGCGTACATATGCACACTGACTATGATCCCTATATACCTGGAAATGTACTGTCGTACTATGCAGCAGTTGACGGTCTTTGGGCCAATCATTTGCGGCATGGCTGGGCGCATTCGTTGGGGAGTTTTGGGGACTTTGGAGACCGCGGCAGCCGGCTGGGCAGTTTGTATGCATATCAGCGGATTGTGGATGAGTTGGCCGCCGACTCGCCCCAGGGGCAGTTGTTGACGGCAAGGGCGGGCTCGTTTGACTTTGGCGCCAGCAGCGAGTCCCAAGGCATGAGCAGTGAAGTGTTTCGACGCTTGGGACTGTGGGGGTCCAGTGATGCTGCGGGTAATATTGGACGCGAAACCGCAGCGCCCTATGGCGGCGAATTGTATTGGGCGGCAAAAACGGATATTGGCCGTGCGGCCCGCGATACCAGCGAAGCTGGAGTGGTGGAGCTGCGGCCAACACCCCAGCAGCCTATTTTTTACGATCAGCAAACGGCTGCCGTGATGAACGCGAAAGCGGATGCGGGCATGGAGGCGTTTGTTAGTAATGGCGCTGTTGTTCCTGGAGTGCATGGCATTATTGGGTTTACCCATGCGATGTTCATGCAAGGAGATGGAGACTGGCGCAGCTTATCAGGCGGTCAATTCGCCGCCCTTGACGCACATCTGGCGTATTTAAAGCAGCGGTATGTGCAGCAGGGGTTGCTGCGTTTTGGGACAGCCAGTCAACTGGTGCGCGCTTTTTTAGACGAAGAAAAACTGGAAGCGACGGCGCTGTATGGCAAGCGCCTGGAGCACGGCTGGCTGAGCAGCCGTTATGAAATAGAACTGCTGGGGCGCGATTTGTCGGTTTCGGCGGAGCGTCATCAGGCTGTCAGCGTCAAAATCCCATTATATCTTCGTGAACAAGCTTTTCGAGCGGAAGTGCGCAAAAATGGCGAGGTCATAGCGGCGACTTGGAATTTGCCTAACGCCGATAATTCAATTGCTTTCGTTTGGGACGACCCGCAAGCAACCTATACCTTGACTGTGTACCATCAAGCATGGCTGCGCAGAGGGGTAGCCGCTTTGCGGCTGTTAAGAGGCTTTTCCAGGGGGTGACGGGGGCCTTATTTCAAAAGCATGTATGTTCGGGCAGGATTTTTTTCTCCATTGGCGAACCTATTAATAAAAGGAGGAGTGGAGATGGTTGCTCGGACCTGGACTTCGTTGGCGTTATTTTGTCAACGATGCGGCAAACTAGAGCTGCATGAGTTGTCTCGATTTTCCTTGCGTCATGAACGGCGGCAGTTGTATTGCCATTGCGGTCAATGGCAAGGGGAAATTGTAGCTGCATCGCATAGTCAGCCATTGTTGCGCCTGCCATGTCTGTTATGCCAACAGGACCACCTTCTTTGTTTCACTCCGCAGCAGTTTTGGCAGGTCGAAATACATCGTCTCTATTGTCCGAACCATACGCTGGAATTAGGTTTGATTGGTCAACCTGATTTGTTGCGAGAGCAGCAACTTCGTCATCGGCAGGTTTGCCAAGGGTTGCAGCGAGAAGAAGATGAAGAAGCGATAGAGGACCCGCAAGTTCTTTTGGAAGTATTGAATATGGTTCATGACTTGGCGGCGCAAGGGGAAATTTCTTGCGCCTGCCGCCAACTGCAATTAGCGGCGGAAGTGCTCGATAGCGGCATATTGTTGTCTTGCCGCTCTTGCGGCGCTAAACACTTGGTTCCCGCTCGCGACGAACGGGATTTGACCCAGGCCGCTCAGATGCGAGGAATCGAGCTGTATTCGGCTTCTTATGCGTATTTCCATTCTTAACTGGCGCTTGCCGCTAGGAGGATGAAGCGAATAGAGGAGGAATGGCGATGAAGCTGTTTTTGGACACTGCCAATGTGGAGGAAATCCGTGCGGCGGCGGAATGGGGCGTTATTGACGGCGTAACCACAAATCCTTCGTTAATTGTCAAAGAAGGACGGGATTTAAATACGGTTTTGCAAGAGATTGCTGAAATTGTTCCCGGCCCTGTCAACGGCGAAGTTATCGCGACAGATTGGGAAGGCATGGTGCAAGAAGGACGCGCCTTGGCAAAGCTATTTTCCAGCCTGGTCGTGAAAATTCCTATGACGCCGGAAGGCTTAAAAGCGGTTAAACAGCTTTCTGCCGAAGGTATTGAAACTAATGTGACCTTGGTGTTTTCCGCCAACCAGGCTTTGCTTGCGGCTAAAGCCGGTGCGCGTTATGTCAGCCCGTTTGTAGGGCGTTTGGATGACATCGGTTATGATGGAATGGCATTAGTACAAGAGATTGTGCAGATTTATGAACTCCACGGTTTTACTACTGAAGTTATTGCCGCTAGCATTCGCCATCCTTTGCATGTGACACAGGCGGCCTTGGCAGGAGCGCATATCGCAACGATTCCTTACAAGGTGCTGCAAGGCATGACGAAGCATCCGCTGACAGATAAAGGATTGGCAGCGTTTCTTGCCGATTGGAATAAAGCAAAGTAGTTACAGCGCTCAGGGCCAGTCATTATGACGGCCCTGTTCTCATGGGCCTAGGGAGCCGGTGGCGCATCGGCTCCCTAGGGGAGTTATAAGAGCAATTTTCCGTAAGTTGGTTTGAATAAAGAAAAAAACAGGAGGTTTTCAGACAAAATGGATCGTGAGTTATCGTTAGAATTTGTACGGGTTACAGAAGCGGCGGCGATTGCCTGCGGGCGACTGATGGGCAAAGGGGACAAAATTGCTGCGGATCAGGCGGCGGTGGATGCTATGCGGACGATGTTTGACTCAGTCAACATCAGCGGCACGGTTGTCATTGGCGAAGGGGAAATGGATGAAGCGCCAATGTTGTATATTGGCGAGAAAGTTGGCGCCGGCGGTATGGGGGTAGACATTGCCGTTGACCCGCTGGAAGGGACCAACTTGGTGGCGAAAGGGATGCCTGGCGCTATTGCGGTGCTGGCGGTTGCTCCGCAAGGCGGATTGCTGCATGCGCCTGATATGTACATGGATAAAATTGCGGTCGGACCTAAGGCGGCCGGTAAAATTCACATCGATGCTCCGGTTAAAGAAAATCTGAAAGCCGTTGCTTCCGCCTTGTCGCGGAAGGTTGAAGATTTGACGGTTGTTATTTTGGATCGCGATCGTCACAGCCGCTTGATTAAGGATGTGCGTGACGCTGGGGCGCGAATCAAGCTGATTACCGATGGCGACGTATCTCCAGTTATCAATGTTGGCATCGAAGGCTCCGGCATTCATATGCTGGTAGGCTCTGGCGGCGCGCCGGAAGGCGTTATTGCGGCGGCGGCCCTTAAATGCCTGGGCGGAGATATGCAAGGCCGTCTGCTTCCTTCAGACGACTGTGAAATAGCGCGGGCGAAGAAAATGGGCATTGGCGACATTAACAAAGTACTGACCATTGACGACTTGGTGCATGGCGAGGATGCGATTTTTGCAGCTACAGCCATTACACAAGGGGATATGCTGAACCCGGTGCATTATTTTGGCGGTGGCGTGCGGACGCACTCCATTGTAATGCGCTATAAATCGGGAACGGTTCGTTTTGTTGACGCTATTCATAAGCTAGATCGGAAAAGCATGATTTTTAAGCGGACCTGATTAGGGAAAATAAAGAAATTTCGGCGGACCGGGGCGGCGTAAGCCGCCCTTTTGCTATTTAAAAATATGCGAGCTAGTCCATTACTTGCAAGACTGCGTAAAGGTTTTGAAAGCTGGGGCAGGAGCTTGCAAAAACCAAGAAGCCTGCTATGCTATAAGATAGCTAGTGCAAATGATAGGTTTCATAGGAGATATATACAATGAGGGAATTACTTTCGTTAGTGAAGGCCGATGCCGCTTGCGCCGAAGCCATACGCCTAACGCATAAGCCTGGCAGGGCTGCTTGGGTCTATGGTTTGACGGGCAGTCAAAAACCATTTCTGTTGGCGGCTTCCTTGACGGAGAAAATGCAGTCCATAGTAGTGGTTGCGGCGGATGACGCCCACTTGGAGGAGTATCGCCGCGAAATCGCTTTATGGCTGCCTGAAATAACGATATATGAGCTGCCGGCATTGCCGGAAGTTTCCTTTGCGCTTACGGCGCGCAGCCGGGAGAGATCAGCAATCCGCATGGAGTCGTTAAGCGCTTTGGCGAGGGGCGAAGCCGCCTTATTCCTGACAACAATCGAAGCGGTTGCGCAGGGGGTTTGCTCGCGCCAAGAATTGCTGGATCGACGTCTGACTTTAAAAAATGGCGCTGCTTGGGATCGGCAAAAACTACTGTCGGAACTGGTTCGCTGCGGTTATGAACGGGTTGATGCCGTCGACAGTCGAGGGCAATTTAGCGTACGCGGCGGTGTTGTTGATGTTTTTCCATTGCAGCTGCCAGTGGCCGTGCGCCTTGAATTCTTTGATGATGAAATTGATTTGTTGCGTTCCTTTGACCCGGAAACGCAGCGCTCCCTAGACCGCTTGGAACAGGTGGATATTCTGCCTGTGCAGGAAGAAGCGCAGGGAGTACAGTGCTTATTATCGTATGCTCAAGAAGGCGCAGTTGTTTTTGATGATCCGGCACGGCTGCGAGACGCGGCGCAAGCATTGCTGGAAGAATACCCAGCGGCGCTGTCTTGGGGGAAAATTGTAGAAGCAAGCCGCCCGCAAGCGGTGCAATTTTGGTCGTTGATGCTGCAAAAAGTAGCGCATACGGAAGCACAGGATATTATTAGTATTGCCGCTAAAGGCGTAATGCCCTTTCACGGCCAATTTGAGCTTTTAGCGCAGGAACTAAGAGCCCAGGAAGCGCGGGGGGCGGTGACCGTACTCTTAGCGGGCAGCGAAGAGCGATTAGAAGCATTACAACAGGAATTGGCCGCTCGCGAGGTCGGAGTATCAAGAAAAGCGGATTCCGGCAGTGTACGCCTGCTTCTTGGAGAAATCAGCGCCGGATTTGAATGGGTCCAAGCTAAAGTAGTCGTTTTTGCGGGGCAAGATGTACTAGGGCGTCATAAAAGAAAACAACGTCGCGCCAAATCGCAAGGGGAAAAAATCCGTTATTTTCGGGATATACGGGTTGGGGATTATGTGGTTCACGCCAGCCACGGCATTGGACGTTACGCTGGCGTGGAAACCTTGGACATAGGGGGCGTACGCAAAGATTATTTGCTTATTCGTTACACTGGTGACGATAAACTGTATTTGCCTACAGACCAAGTTGGACTTCTGCAAAAGTATATTGGCCAAGACGGAGAAGCGCCTAAGCTTAGTCGCATGGGCGGTAAGGATTGGCAGCGGGTGCGCAGCCGGACGCAGGCGGCGGTGGCTGACTTGGCCCAAGAGCTGGTGGCGTTGTATGCGGCTCGCCAGGAGGAGGCTGGCTTTGCATTTGAGGCGGATACGCCGTGGCAAAGAGAATTTGAAGAATCCTTTCCTTATGAGGAGACGCCGGATCAATTGCAGGCGCTGGAGGAAATTAAAGCGGATATGGAACGGCCCCGGCCGATGGACCGACTTCTTTGCGGCGATGTGGGCTTTGGCAAGACCGAAGTGGCGGTGCGTGCAGCATTTAAAGCGGTAATGAGCGGCAAGCAAGTTGCCATGCTGGTGCCGACTACGGTGCTGGCGCAGCAGCATTACCAGACATTGAGCTCCCGCTTTGCCGGCTTTGGCGTCGCTACCGGCGTTGTCAGCCGATTTCGCAGCGCCAGGGAGATTCGCAAAACCTTGGAGGATGTGGCTGCGGGCAAAGTGGATGTGTTGGTAGGAACCCATCGTATGTTGACAAGCGACGTGCGCTTTAAGGATTTGGGTCTACTTATTATTGACGAGGAACAGCGCTTTGGGGTGGCGCAAAAAGAAAAAATAAAGCAATGGCGCAGTCAGGTAGATGTGCTGTCATTGAGCGCTACGCCCATTCCGCGTACTTTGCATATGTCTCTTGTGGGCGTGCGTGATATGAGTATTATTGAAACGCCTCCGGAGGATAGGTTGCCGGTGGAAACCTATGTGGCGGAATATCATGAGGAGATTGCCGTAGAAGCCATTAGCCGGGAGTTGCGTCGCGGAGGCCAAGTATATGTCGTGCATAACCGGATTCAGGGCATTGAACGGCTAGCTTTGCGTTTAGGAGAATTGTTTCCGCAAGCTGGCGTACGCGTGGCGCATGGTCAAATGGCGGAGGAACAGTTGGAACAAGTCATGATGGACTTTTACGAAGGCGAAGAAGATATTTTGGTTTGCACCAGCATTATTGAAAGCGGATTGGATGTGCCGAACGCCAACACTATTTTGGTATATGACGCAGATCGTTTAGGTTTGTCTCAGCTGTATCAAATGCGGGGGCGGGTAGGGCGGTCCAGCCGAACTGCTTTTGCATATTTTACCTATCGCAAGGACAAGGTTCTGACAGAAGTGGCGGAAAAACGGCTGCAGGCGATTAAAGAATTTACCGAGCTGGGCGCGGGCTTCAAGATTGCCATGCGCGATTTGGAAATACGCGGCGCCGGCAGTCTTTTAGGACCGCAACAGCATGGACATATCGTCAGCGTTGGTTTTGAAATGTATTGCCGTTTACTGGATGAAGCAGTGCAGGAACTGCGCACAGGCGAAAAGCCGAAGCAGGAAGTGGAGCCGCTGCTGGACATAAAGGTGGATGCCTATCTGCCGGAAGAATATGTGGGCGACGCCATGCAGAAAATGGAATTGTATCAGCGCATTGCCGGAATTCGGCGCGACGAGGAGGTAGAAGAGCTTTTGGATGAGCTCCTTGACCGGTTTGGCGAACCGCCGCAGGCGGTGCTGCGATTGTTGGCGGTAGCTAAATTGAAAAATCGGGTGCGCCGGTTAGGGATTCGCAGCGTTGTGCAAAAGCAGGAAGGGTATGAAGTGGCCTTTCAAGAGCCTTTGCAATTTGCGCCGGAGCATATCATGGCCCTTAAAGCGGGGCTGCCTTCCCGGGTTGCCTTCTTTCCGGGCAGCGCCGGGGGGCTGCGTCTGAAAACAACAAATTTGCCGCAGGAAAAGGCGGAGGCGTTGCTGTTTAAGAGTATGCAATGTCTGGAAGAAGGGACGCTAGCTTGAAAACCGTCTTTCGAGGTAGGAATGCCCAAGGTTTTCTGATATAATTAAAATTGCATTTTCTTGAGAGGATGGGCTTGGGTGAGTAGTAAAGACAC
This sequence comes from Anaeromusa acidaminophila DSM 3853, assembly GCF_000374545.1. NCBI lineage: Bacteria > Bacillati > Bacillota > Negativicutes > Selenomonadales > Sporomusaceae > Anaeromusa > Anaeromusa burkinensis. Next base: position 57,813 of record NZ_KB894587.1, on the reverse strand, counting down.
CTTTTTGCGTGGCGCCTTGATTTTAACCGTTGCAGGAATTGTAGTTAAACTCATTGGCTCTGTGAATCGTATCTTATTGTCCCGCTTGTTGGGCGGTGAGGGAATTGGCTTGTATCAAATGGCCTATCCCATTTATTTGTTGGCATTGAGCGTTTCATCCGCCGGGATTCCTGTGGCTATTTCCATTTTGGTGGCGGAACGTGTTGCCTTATCGGACTATCGGGGCGCTAACCGTGTGTTTCGTATTTCCCTAGCGCTGTTGACCTTTACGGGCGTCTTGTTTACCATTTTGCTGTACACAGGGGCAGGTTGGCTGATAGAGGAGCAGTTTGTACGAGATCCTCGGGCCTATTACGCCTTGGCGGCCTTAGCTCCGGCTATCTTTTTCGTGACGGTTCTTTCCAGCTATCGCGGCTATTTTCAGGGCTTGCAAATGATGACGCCTACGGCGGTTTCGCAGATATTTGAGCAACTGCTGCGGGTAATTACCATGATTGCGCTGGCTTTCATGCTGTTGCCGTACGGCTTGGAATATGCTGCAGCCGGCGCTAGCTTTGGAGCTGGGCCGGGAGCGATGGCCGGTTTAGCGGTGCTTATTTTCTTTTATATGCGTCAACGTTCGCAGTTTAAAGAAAAAATGGCGACCCAGCCGGATTTGCCGCCGCAGTCAAGTTGGCGGATTATCAGCCGAATTGTAAAGTTGGCGTTGCCAGTTTCACTGGCTAATATCATGCTGCCGGTGGTTTCTAGCATCGACTTGTTTATTGTGCCCGCCCGACTGGAAGTGGCTGGGTATACTGTTGCTGAGGCGACGGAGCTTTTTGGCTATTTGACGGGCATGGCTGTGGCGCTGATTAACTTGCCGACGATTTTGACGGCTTCTTTGGCGGTAGGATTGGTGCCGGCTATTTCAGAGGCCTTTACCTTGGGACGCAAGGAGCGGATTTACAATCGTACGGCGACAGCTATGCGGATTGCCAATCTGATTACCATTCCTAGTTTTGCCGGCATGTGTCTCTTGGCTACGCCGATTTCACAAATGCTTTACGGAACTCCGAATGCAGGAGTTTGCATTGCTATTTTGTCTTTTGGTATTGTTTTACTAGGAATTCATCAAGTTACAACTGGCGTGTTGCAGGGGTTAGGACATACGACCATTCCTTTAGTGAACATGGTGGCTTCGGCTGTTGTCAAAATCGGCATGAGTTGGTATTTGACAGCGATGCCCGATTTAGGCATTAAAGGGGCGGCCTGGGCGACGAACGTCGATTTTGGCGTGGCGGCGCTGTTGAATATGTATTTTGTGCATCGGTATGTCGGCTTTAGTCTTGACTGGGGGCATACGCTGCGGACGGTGGCGTCAGCCGCTGTGATGGGCATTGTAGTTGTCTTTTCTTTTGAAGGTTTGTTTCAGATGCTGCATAGCAATACCTTGGCTACGCTGGGGGCTATTTTATTAGGAGCCACGGTTTACTTTGCATCTATGCTTGTTGTTGGCGGCGTGACTGCCCAAGAAGTGGAGAAAATTCCCCGTGTAGGCGCTAAGTTGGCTGCGTCTCTGCAGCGCATGGGCCTGTTGCGTCGTTAGAAGCTAAGGGAAGAAGAGAATCTAATCTCCGGCCAAGGGGCTGCTCCGCAGTTGCTGTGGCTGTTGAGGAGGCGTGCACCATGGGTAAATTGACAATTGTAGGCTTGGGACCTGGTAGTGCGGATCTACTAACGCTGGGGGCTGTAAAGGCCATGCAGGACGCTTCCTGTCTGTTGCTGCGTACGGGGCGTCATCCCACGGTCGCAGAGCTGGAACGGCTAGGAATTTCTTTTTTGACTTACGACGAAGTCTATGAAACAGAAAGTTCTTTTGAAGCGGTTTACCAAACGATAGCGGTAGATGTGCTGCGTCGCGCGGAAACCGCGGATGTGGTGTATGCTGTGCCGGGCAGTCCGGCCGTGGCGGAACGGACCGTGCAGATGCTTTGCGACCAAGCGCCGGCCTGGAATATTTCCGTGGAAGTTTTGCCAGGAATGAGCTTTGTGGAAGTACTTTGTGTGCGCTTAGGCTTGGATCCGATTAACGGGCTGACTATTTTGGATGCGGCGGATTTGGAGAGTGTTTGCTGTGGCGCACTTCCGACAGGAATGGTTGTGACGCAAGTCTATAATCGTCAAGTGGCTTCAGACGTGAAATTGACGCTGATGGAACACTATGGCGACTTTTATCCGGTTGAGTTGGTTAATCATTTAGGGTTGGAGGATGAAAGCGTTCGCTCCATACCTTTATGCGAACTTGATCGGCAGCAGGATATTGATCATTTGACCTCGATTTATGTCCCTTCATTGAAAAGCAGAACCGATGTGCAGCCTTTTGAATTAGACGCCTTGACGGAAGTGATGGAAGTGCTTCGTTCGCCCGAAGGCTGTGTTTGGGATCGACAGCAGGATCACCGTTCCTTGCGGCGGTATCTGTTGGAGGAAACCTATGAGGTGCTGGAAGCCATAGAAAAGGATGATATGGAACTTCTCTGCGAGGAGTTAGGCGATCTTTTACTGCAAGTGGTATTCCACGCCCGCATTGCCGAAGAAAGCGGACAATTTTCCATGCAGGAGGTAATCGACGGCGTAGTCGATAAAATGGTTCGCCGCCACCCTCATGTATTTGGCGAAGTTACCATTGAAGATGCGGCGGAAGTGGTACGAAACTGGGAACGTATTAAGCGTGAGGAAAAGGATCGCGGCGGTGTTCTGGCCGGGGTGCCGCGTGAATTTCCGGCGTTGCTTAAAGCTTGTAAATTGCAAGGCAAAGCGGCTAAGGTAGGTTTTGATTGGCCTGATGTTGAACCGGTATGGGGAAAAGTACAAGAAGAACTTCAAGAACTGCGCGAAGCGGACAATGAAGCTGCGAGGGAAGATGAACTAGGCGATGCGTTGTTTGCTATGGTTAATTTGGCGCGGTTCTTACATGTGGAACCAGAAACCGCTCTTTTGAAAGCATGTTTGAAGTTTGAAAACCGCTTTGGCTTCATTGAGAAACAGTTACAAGAAAAAGGAATTTCTTGGGAGCAATCTTCATTAACGGAGTTGGATGCTCTTTGGAATGCCGCAAAAGCCTTAGAATAGAGAAAATATGCGAGAAAATAGCGTTTTTTTTTCAAAGGATAGAGGAATCTGGCGGCGCGTAGCGAATACACTTATTCGCAATCATGAAATCAAGGCGCTTTTTGATAGAGCGCGCTGACGGCATTGCCGTCAAAAAAAGACAAGGGGGATGGATTTGTGAACAAGACTGAATTGGTGGCCAGTGTGGCCGAGAAGACAGCCATGACCAAAAAAGATGCGGAAAAAGCTCTGAATGCGGTATTTGCCAGCATTGAAGAAGCTCTTGCCAAAGAAGAAAAAGTACAGGTCATTGGCTTTGGCACTTTTGAAGTAAAAGCTCGGGAAGCTCGTACCGGCCGTAATCCGCAGACCGGCGCTGAAATTAAAATTCCTGCGTCTAAGAACCCTGTATTTAAAGCTGGTAAAGCTCTTAAAGACAGCGTTAATAAATAAGGAATCGTGATTGTCGAAAAACCAGGCTGTCATGGCCTGGTTTTTTTCTCGAAAGTTGCAAATGTCATGCTGCCTTGAGGCGCCTGATGCAGCGAAGATGGACTTGGTTGTTACAGCAGGGTTTCAGGAGAACATGGCAAAGAGCAGGAAAGGGCAGTGAATGGCATGATGGGCAGCATTTTAATTGTGGATGATGAGGCTTCCATTCGGGAGTTGTTGCGTTTTAATCTGCAAAAAGAAGGATATGTGGTGTCGGAAGCGGCGGACGGCTTGGAGGCGCTGCAACTAATCAAGCAGCAGCGGCCCGACTTGGTGCTTCTTGATTTAATGCTTCCAGGCATGGATGGTTTGGAAGTGTGTCGCAGAATCAAGGGACAACAGGGAACTGCCGGTATTCCGATCATCATGCTGACCGCTAAGAATGAGGAAGTAGATAAAGTTCTGGGCCTGGAACTGGGAGCGGATGATTACCAAACCAAGCCATTTGGTTTGCGGGAATTGATGGCTCGCGTTAAAGCCGTATTGCGGCGAAGTCAAAAAGGAAGTCATGGACATAGCGAGATATCCATGGGGGCTTTGCGGATGAATTTTAGCCGTTATGAGGCCTGGCTGGATAAAGAGAAGCTCGAACTGACTCCGAAAGAATATGAGTTGCTGAAGTTGTTTATTACCAATACAGATCGTGTGTTCAGCCGGGAACAGCTGCTGGAAAAAGTATGGGGTTATGAATATTTCGGGGATACTCGCACCGTAGACGTGCATGTGCGTCATTTGCGGGCCAAGCTGGCGGCGGTGCCGGAAGTGGCGGAGGCCATTGAAACGGTGCGAGGCGTAGGCTATCGTTTTCAGGACATCTGAGAAATCAGGTGTTCTTTTTTTATTAATGCAAACTTAACAGTAGCGCCAATTGTTTTATGGTATAGTGCAAATGAGAAGAGTTTAGCCTTGGCTAAGCAAGCAGGAGGATGCCATACTATGAGCAATAAGATCCAAGCTAACAAGCTGAAACTATATTACGGGGAGTCGCTGGCGCTGAAGAAGGTTACCTTAGGAGTTGAAAAGAACAGTGTTCTGGCTTTGATTGGTCCGTCCGGTTGCGGGAAGTCTACCTTTTTACGTACCTTGAACCGTATGAATGACTTAATTGAAAATGTGCGTATTGAAGGTGAAGTGCTGCTTGACGGCAACTCCATCTATCATCCCGATACCGATGTGGTTATGCTGCGTAAACGCGTAGGTATGGTTTTTCAGCGTCCTAATCCGTTCCCGATGTCCATTTACGATAATGTGGCTTATGGGCCTCGTATTCATGGGAATAATAAAAAAAGCGTGCTGGATGAGTTGGTGGAGCGCAGCTTGCGCGGCTCCGCGCTGTGGGATGAAGTGAAAGACCGCTTGCATTCTTCGGCGCTGGGTCTTTCCGGCGGTCAGCAGCAGCGTCTTTGTATCGCTCGCTTGCTGGCGGTGGAGCCGGAAGTATTGCTCATGGATGAGCCGTGTTCGGCTCTGGACCCGATTTCGACCATGAAGATTGAAGAATTGGTATCGGAGCTGAAACAACGCTATACCATCATTGTTGTTACGCATAATATGCAACAGGCAGCTCGGATATCGGACTATACCGGGTTTTTCCTTAATGGCGATTTGGTGGAACATGATCAGACCGATGTGATTTTTACCCGTCCTCAGGATCAACGCACAGAAGACTACATTACAGGCCGGTTTGGATGAAAAACGGAGGAGGATGGCTATGAATACGACGCGGCATAATTATGACTATGAACTTCAAGGCGTACGCAATGATATTTTGCAAATGGGACAGATGGTAATTACGGCGATTGAACGTTCCATTCAGGCGCTGGTGGATTTGGATATGGAGCTGGCTTGCCAGGTGATCCAAGGGGATGACGCTATTGATGAGCTGGAGCTGCTATTGGAAGAGCGCTGTGTAGTGCTCATTGCCAGGCAGCAGCCTTTAGCTAAAGATTTGCGCATACTGAGCACGGGTCTGAAGATTAGTACCGATTTGGAACGTATCGGCGATCATGCCTTTGATATTGCTAAAATTGCCAAACGCTTAGGGGAAGGCGGCAATGGACATATCAAGCCGCTTCTGGACATACCCCGTATGGCCGGGCTGGCGACGCAAATGCTGCGGGATGCTCTGACGGCATACGTAAATATGGACGTAGAACTGGCGGATAAGGTTTGCCAGGCGGATGATGAAGTAGACGCTTTGTACAATCAGTTGTTTCGAGAGCTTTTAACCTATATGCTGGCGGATCCGGCGGTCATTAATGACGCTACACAGCTCATTTTTGTAGCGCGCTATCTGGAGCGCGTAGCTGATCATACGACAAATATTGCCGAGTGGGTTATCTATCTGCAAACCGGACAGCGCTTGCACAAAAACTAAAGAATGAACTTACAAGAAAACCGCGTCAGCGGTTTTTCTTTATATACTACAAGTTATCATTTTACCTCCTCTTCCGTGCCCTCTGGTTCTCCTCGCGACTCCTGTTCAATCCTTGCACTCTGGTTTTTCTTGTTACTTAAGCAGGAAAGAGACGCCTCAAGTAGAATTGGTTACTAAAAGCGCCATTTTACGAAGATGAGGTAGATAATGATGATGAAATCCGGTTTTCGGCTAATAGCAACACAGACGGTTGCAGAACTGGCTTCTAAGGCTTATACGTACGAGCATGAGCAAAGCGGGGCCAGACTGGTATATTTGGAAAATGATGATGATAACAAAGTCTTTTCGATTACCTTTAAGACGCCGCCGGCGGATCACACTGGCGTGCCGCATATCTTAGAGCACTCCGTTCTTTGCGGTTCTCGCAAATTTCCCCTGAAAGAGCCTTTTGTTGAGTTAATTAAGGGTTCGCTGAATACGTTTTTGAATGCCATGACTTTTCCGGACAAGACCATGTATCCTGTGGCCAGCCAAAATGATAAAGACTTTCGGAATTTAATGGATGTCTATTTAGATGCAGTGTTTTTTCCTGTTATCTATGAGCAACCGGAAGTTTTGATGCAAGAAGGCTGGCATTACGAATTGGAAACGCCGGAAGGGGAGCTTACGTACAAGGGCGTCGTGTACAATGAGATGAAAGGCGTCTTTTCTTCGCCGGAATCATTGGTGGAACGCAAGACCTTGGAGGCGTTGTTTCCGGATACGACCTATCATTTTGAATCGGGCGGCGATCCGGACTTTATTCCGCAGCTGACGCAAGAGCAATTTTTAGATTTTCATCGCCGTTACTATCATCCAGCGAACAGCTATATTTACCTGTATGGAAAGATGAATATAGAGGAGCAACTGGCTTTCTTGGACGAAGCTTATTTAAGCCGGTTCCAGCGCCAAGAGGGTTTTGTAGCGGAAGTGGAGCAACAGCGTCCTTTTGCAGCGCCGCTGGAGGTCGTAGTTCCCTATCCGGTGGATGCAAGCGAAAGCCAGGAAAGCAAGGCGTTTTTTGGTTTAAGCCAAGCGGTAGGAGAGGCTTGCAATGCGGAATTGGGGCTGGCCTTTGCCATATTAAACCATTTGTTATTAGGAACGCCGGGTGCGCCCTTGAAGCAGGCTCTGATTGCCGCCGGGATCGGCCAGGATGTGCTGGGGCGGTATGAAGATGCGTTGCTGCAGCCGGTATTTAGCATCCTGGTGCGCGGCGCAGCGGCTGATGCAGGAGACAAGCTGCGTCAGGTAGTGCAGCAGACGCTGCAGGAACTGGTAACTAAAGGAATTGACAAGGAACTTCTGGAAGCTTCCATCAACCGCAAGGAATTTGAACTGCGCGAAGCCAATTTCGGCTCGCATCCCAAGGGGCTAATTTACCATATTCGCATGCTGGACAGCTGGCTCTACGGCGGCGATCCCTTGCTGCATCTGAGTTATGAACCCCTCCTGTCCAAGATGAAAGAAGGATTGGCCAGTAGATATTTTGAAGAGCTTATTGAACGGTATTTGCTGCAAAATCCGCATCAAGTCCTGGTGGCCGTCGTGCCGGAAGCCGGCTTGGAGGAGCGCCGCACAGAAGCGCTGAGGCAGAAGCTGGTTCAGATTAAGGCCACGCTTGCGCCGGAAGAAGTGCAGCGCATTTGTGAGCAGACCAAACAGCTCAAAGCTAGACAGACCAAGCCGGACAGCCCGGAGGCGCTTGCTTCCATTCCGCTCTTGGCTCTCGAAGATATAGAGAAGAAGGTAACTCGGATTCCGCAGCAACAGCGCCAAGTGGAAGGGAGGCCGGTTTTGCTGCAGCCGATCTTTACGAATCGTATTGCCTATGTCAATCTTTATTTTGATACTACCGCGGTGGAGCAGGAGGATTTACCTTATCTCTTTTTGCTCTCTAGCGTTTTGGGCAAGGTGGATACCTGCGATGGTTCCTACCAGCAACTAGCGAAGGAGATCAATCTGCATACAGGCGGTATTTCCTATCAAACGATGGCTTTGCCCAAGGCTTATGATGCAGAGGCCTATAAGCCGCGCTTGCTTGTGAAATCTAAGGCGCTGTTGCAAAAAGCGCCGCAGCTTTTCCGGCTGCTGCGCAGCGTTTGTCAGGGCAGCCGCTATGACAACCTGGCGCGCCTCAAGGAGCTTGTGGCGGAAAGCAAGGCCCGCATGGGCCTGGTCATGTTGGAATACGGCCATACGGTGGCGCTTAGCCGCGTGCTGTCCTATGTATCACCCGTGGAAAGCTATAACGAGAGCGGCGTTTTTACGTATTATCGTTTTCTGGAAGATTTGGAACGGAACTGGACGGATCGGGCGGAGCAAGCTTCGGCGGCTTTGCAGCGTGTGGCGCAGCGAGTATTCTGCCAGGATCGCTTGCAATGGGGCGTTACTTGCGAAGAAGAGCAGTATGCAGAGTTGGAGCCCTTGCTGCAGCAGTTTACCGCAGCGTTGCCGCAAGGAGGCTTGCCGAACGTTTCCTATTGTTTTACGCTGCAGGCGGCCAACGAAGGGTTGATGACGGCGGGCAAGGTGCAGTATGTAGCCAAGGCCTATAATTTTGCGAAACTAAATTATGCATATACTGGCAGCATGAAGGTACTGGAAACAGTGCTACGATTCGACTATCTGTGGAACCGCGTTCGTGTTCAAGGCGGCGCCTATGGGGCGTTTGCACGCTTTGAGCGCAATGGGAACCTGGCTTTCGCTTCTTATCGGGATCCGAACCTAAAGGAGACGTTACAGGTATATGAAGAGATGGAGGAGTATTTGCGCTCTTTTAGCGTGTCGGAGCGAGAAATGACCAAATATATTATCGGCACGATGAGCCAGCTGGATGCGCCTCTTACGCCGTCGATGAAGGGCGAAAAGGCGGAACTTATGTGGCTGATCGAACTGACATGGGAGCAGGTCCAACAGGAAAGGGACGCTGTGCTGAATACTAATGCCGCTGCCATTAAGGAGCTGGCCGGGGTAGTGGGCGCCTGCATGGCGCGCAATCACCTTTGCGTAGTAGGTAATGCCGGCAAGCTGCAAGAACAGGCAGGTCTGTTCGGGAATTTGGTTTCAGTTTTTTCGTAAAGAATTTGTTTGCAACAAGCAAGCCTCCTGGGTGGTAACGAAACATCGTGCCCTCAGGAGGCTTTTTTAAGAAATTATCGAGTTTGTTTGATAAGGGGTGGCAATATGTCTTTAGCAAAGTATGAAATTTTTTCCACTATTGTTGATGCGGGAAGTCTGACGAAAGCGGCGGAGCGCTTAAATTTGACCCAGTCAGGGGTCAGCTATGCGGTGACGACGCTGGAGGCGGAATTAGGATTTTCTTTGATTAAACGGGATCGCTCCGGGGTGACTTTGACACCGAATGGAGAGCGGATTCTTCAATGCATTCGCGGGATTTTGCATCAAGAAAAGTTGCTGAGACAAGAGGCGGCCGCTATTAAAGGCGTAGATATCGGTACGGTGTCTATCGGGACGCTGGCCAGTGTTTCTATGCGCTGGCTGCCTGGTATTTTGGGAGAATTTCAAAGGCTGCATCCGGCGGTGGAAGTCAAAACGCGCATGGGCGGCTATGATGAAATGAATGAATGGATCAGTCACCGAGTGGTGGACTTTGGGTTTGTGGCGCTGCCGGCATCCAAACAGTTTGACGCCATTCCGCTGAAACGAGATAAATTGATGGTAGTCATTCCGCCGGAGCATCCGCTGGGAAAGCGCCGGGAACTGATGTTGAAGGAACTGGAAAATGAACGGCTGATCATGCCCTTGTGGGGCAGTGATGACAATATTCGTAAAGTGTTGGCGAAAAGCAAGGTGAATTTTCGCATTCAGTATGAGGTGGCCGAAGAGCGGACCATTTTGGCTATGGTCCAAATGGGGCTGGGGATCAGTATTTTGCCGCAGTTAATGCTAGTGCATTTGCCGGAAGGGGTTCAATTGGTGCCGCTGGCTCATGATGAAGATTATCGAACCATTGGTTTAGCTGCCATTTCGCTGAAATATTTATCGCCGGCGGCGCGTAATTTTGTAAACTGTACGCGTGCGTGGCTGGAGGAACATCATGAATTGGATTTTCCTTCGTTTTCCATAAAATAACACATCAAAAAAACTTATACAAGGCACAAAAATGTCCGATTTTACTGTGGGAGAGCGGAGTAGTATAATGAATACAGTCGCCGGATATATCAAAAAAATCTGAATATCGGAGAAAGCATTTGTAAAATGTCGCTGCTCTGTGGAAGTATGGCCTTCTTGAAGGCCTGAGGGTTGTTGGGAAGATGCCGGAAAGTGTAATGATTACACTTTTTACTGCGAATTAAGACGGGCTGAATGACACAGGCTGCCCTTGGAATAAGCAGAATAAAAATGGAATTTTCCTTCAAAACCGAAAAAAGCGACAAGTCCGCAAAGGGAGGACTTACTTTAAAATTAGTCCTTTTCCAGAGAATACAAAAGTTTGTATTGTTTGAACTTTTTTTACAAATGTTATAAAAAACCTTTTGTCGTGTCCTGTAGTTTTCTGTATTTTGTTAACAATAATGAGTTTAGAGGCTGCAGCTCAACTCGCTGCCAGGGGCGGCAAAAGTAACACTCCGACACAAGAGGAGGCGGGCCGGAGCGAAAAAGGAGATGCCTTGACAATGAAAAACGGCAAATGGAAATTGGGTCTGACCACTCAGATCTTTCTAGGATTGATTCTGGGGGTGCTTTTCGGACATCTGTTTCCAGCCATTGCCGTCGATCTCAAACCTATCGGCGACATGTTTATTCGGATGATCAAAATGATTGTGGTTCCTTTGATTTTCAGTTCACTGATTATGGGAATTGCCGGGACTGGCGATTTCAAGAAACTCGGGCGGCTGGGCTTAAAGTCCATCATCTGGTTTGAAGCGGCTACGACGCTGGCGCTGGTAGTCGGCCTGACAGTAGTCAATGTTTTTGAACCAGGTCAAGGATTGCAAATTACCGCAACCGATGCAGCGGCAGTAACTGCAGCATCGAAGAAAAGCATTGATATGTCGCACATGCTGATCAATATTGTGCCGACCAATGTAGTAGATGCGGCTGCACGCGGCGATATGCTGCAAATCATCATGTTTTCCGTCTTTTTCGGCGTAGCTGCGGCTGCGGTGGGAAGCAAAGGCGAACCGGTGGTAAAGGTCGCCATCAGTATTGCGGAAGTCATGTTTCAATTCACGAACTATGTCATGCGTTTAGCCCCGATTGGCGTATTTGCGCTGATTGGTTTTACCGTAGGTAAGTTTGGCCTGGGTATGCTGATCCCGTTAGCGAAACTGATTGGATCGCTGTATTTCGCGCTGATTGTTTTCGTGTTGTTGGTTCTGACGATAGCTTCCGTGCTGATTCGGGTAAACTTTTTTCATCTGTTGCGAGCCTTAAAAGAGCCGCTGCTGATTGCATTTTCAACGGCATCTAGCGAAGCGGCGCTGCCGGTGGCTATGACAAAACTGGAAAAATTCGGAGTGCCCAAGCATATCGTTACCTTTGTACTTCCGACAGGTTATACCTTTAATTTAGATGGTTCGACTTTATATAGCGCCCTAGCGGTAGTGTTTATCGCCCAGGTCTACAATATTGACTTTCCTCTTACTACGCAGTTGCTTATGGTGCTGACCTTGATGCTTTCCACAAAAGGCATCGCGGCAGTACCCGGGGCGTCCTTGATTGTTATTGCAGGGACAGCGGCCGCTTTTGGGCTGCCTGTAGAGGGAATTGCAATCATTTTGGGAGTCGACCGAATTTTGGATATGGCGCGCACGGCGTGCAATCTTATTGGCAACTGTATTGCCTCAGTCGTTGTGGCTCGCTGGGAGCATGAGCTTCCAGACGAACAACTGGCTGTCGCCTATGCGCAGCAGTACGACGACTGATACAATAGCAATCACAAAGTAAGGAGCGATCAAACCATGGAAAACAGTGATAAGGTCGTCTTGGGAGTTATCGGCGCCGACTGTCATGCAGTGGGCAACAAAATTCTGGCCCATGCCTTACGGGCGGCAGGTTTTGAGGTGGTCAATCTGGGCGTGCTGGTGCCGCAGCAGGAATTCGTCAATGCGGCGATTGAAACCGATGCGAAGGCCATCTTGGTGGCGTCTCTCTATGGACACGGCGAAATTGACTGCCGGGGCCTGCGGGATGCTTGCAAAGAAGCTGGCATCGGCGGCATTAAGCTGTATGTAGGCGGTAACCTGGTTGTAGGCAAGACCGATTTCACCGAAGTAAAAGAAAAATTCCTTGCCATGGGTTATGACCGTGTATATGAACCAGGCATTTTGCCAGACCAGGTAATTGAAGACTTGAAGCAGGACCTGGCCCGGGCGTAAACCGGGAGAGGAGAGACGACCATGAGCCATGTGCTACTCATTGACTTTGGCAGTACGTATACCAAGCTTACGGCTGTAGATGTCGAGAAGGAAGAAATTTTGGGCACGGCACGGGGCATTACCACGGTAGAGACCGACATCATGGAAGGGTTGCAGGAAGGCTTGGATGTGCTTTTTGCACAGACAGGCAAGCTGGAGTTTCAGCGGGTGCTGGGCTGCTCCAGCGCTGCAGGCGGCCTGAAAATGGTAGCCATTGGCCTGGTGCCGGAATTGACGGCTGAGGCTGCGAAGCGAGCGGCCTTAGGGGCTGGAGCCAAGGTGCTGGGCGTATACTGCAACGAACTCAGCGAGTACGAAATTGAAGAAATTGCAGCCTTAAAGCCGGAAATTATTCTTTTGGCCGGCGGTACGGACGGGGGCAACAAGGAGGTCATTCTCCATAATGCCCGCATGTTATGCACGCTGGGCATGGATGTGCCGGTGCTGGTGGCAGGCAATAAATCAGTGACGCCCCAGGTGGTTGGGATTTTAAGCAAGGTTATGACCGAAGTGGTGCATACGGAAAATGTCATGCCGCGCTTGGGCGAACTGAACATTGACCCTGCTCGGGGCGCCATCAGAGATTTATTTTTACGGCGCATTATCGAAGCGAAAGGCTTGAATAAAGCCAACAAATTTATTGACAAGATGATGATGCCCACCCCTGCGGCTGTACTCAAAGCAGCAGAGCTGCTGGGCACTGGAACGCCGCATGAAAGCGGCTGGGGCGATCTAATGATTGTGGATATTGGCGGTGCAACTACTGACTTATATTCCATTGCCAAAGGAGAGCCCAAACAGCCGACCGTGACCATGCGGGGCCTGCCCGAACCTTTTGCCAAGCGTACGGTGGAAGGAGATTTGGGCATGCGCTACAGCGCGACTGCTTTATTGAAGGCGGCTGGCGCACCCGTGCTGGCTCAGAAGGCTGGCGTCAGCGAAGAAGAGGTTGCGGCGTACTGCCATTTGGTGGAGAACCAGGTGGATACGCTGCCTCAAACGCCACGGGAGCAGGCTATAGAGGATGCTCTTGGATGGGCGTGCACCAAAGTGGCGGCGCAGCGCCATGTAGGAAAAATCGAATCGGTCTTCAGCTGCGTAGGCGAGGTATTCGTGCAGGTTGGCAAAGACTTGACTACGGTTGAGAAAGTCATCGGCACCGGCGGCGTTATCGTGCATCATGAACGGCCGGAATGCATTCTTGAAGGCATTCGTTACGACACTGCGACTGCGGAATATTTAAAACCCAAACAATGTGATTACTATATTGATGGTGAATACATTCTCTCCGCCATGGGGCTTCTGTCGGAAGAACAGCCCGAGGTGGCTCTGCGGATGATGAAAAAATATCTGAAACGGAGGCAATCAGCGTGGAATTGAAAAATAAGAAATGGTCCCATGACGAATTTTTCGCAATGCGCAAAGAGATTTTGGCCCAATGGCCTACAGGTGCGGAGGTGGATTTTGACGAAGCCGTCAAATACCATGAAACCATCCCGGCGCGCAAGCATTTTTCCAAACAGCTTGTAAAAGCTAAAAAAGAAGGCCGTACCTTGACGCAGCCTCGTGCTGGCGTTGCGCTTTTGGACCAGCATATTGAATTGCTGAACTTCCTGCGCACTGAAGGGGAAGCCGATCTGTTGCCAACTACGATTGACAGCTACACCCGTCAAAATCAATACAAAGAAGCTCAGGTAGGTATTGAGGAGAGCAAACAGGCTGGCCGTTCTTTACTCAACGGTTTCCCTGCCGTCAATCATGGCGTGCATGCGGTCCGTAAATTGGCCGAAAAAGTGGATGGTCCCATTCAGGTGCGTCATGGTACGCCGGATGCGCGGCTGTTGACGGAAATTACGCTGGCCGGCGGCTTTACTTCGTACGAGGGCGGCGGTATTTCCTACAATATTCCTTACGCTAAGAGCGTATCTTTGGAACAGACCATTCTTGATTGGCAGTATGCAGACCGTTTAGTAGGTCTCTATGCCGAGCATGGCATTGAAATTAACCGCGAGCCCTTCGGACCTTTGACAGGTACCTTGGTGCCGCCGAGCATTTCTCATGCTGTGGCGATTATCGAAGGCATTTTGGCTGCCGAACAAGGCGTTAAAAACATTACTCTCGGCTATGGCCAATGCGGCAATCTGGTGCAGGATATCGCAGCCATTCGTTCGTTAGAATCGCTGGCTGAAGAGTATTTCGCGAAATTCGGCTATGAAGGCTGCACGCTGACTACGGTTTTCCATCAATGGATGGGCGGCTTCCCGCAGGATGAAGCCAAGGCGTTCGCCGTTATTTCCTGGGGTGCTGCGGCTGCTGCTTTTGCAAAAGCGACCAAAGTTATCGTGAAAACGCCGCATGAAGCACTGGGCATTCCTACAAAAGAAGCTAATGCCATGGGCCTGCGCACCACCAAGCAGATGATTAATATGCTGGCGGATCAGACCTTCCCGGCTACACAACAGTTGGAAGACGAAATCGCTATGATCAAAGCGGAAACCCGCTGCATCGTGGATAAGGTTTTGGAATTGGGTGAAGGAGATATTGCCGTTGGTACGGTGCGGGCTTTTGAAGCCGGCGTACTGGATGTTCCGTTTGCCCCCAGCAACCATGCCATCAATAAGATTCTGCCGGCTCGTGACCATCACGGCGCCGTGCGCCTCTTCGATTGCGGCAACTTGCCCTTTACGCAGGACATCATTGATTTCCATCGCGGTAAAATCGAAGAGCGGGCCAAAGCGGAACGCCGCCCGGCCAGCTTCCAGATGGTTATCGACGATATTTACGCCATTTCTAAAGGACGCCTTGTAGGACGCCCGCGCTAAAACACAAAAAAGTTTTCGGAACCAAGCTGCGACGCCGGAACTCCGTCAGGAGTTCCGGCTGCGTGGCGGCGTTTGTCAATTATGGGGAAGCTGCTGGTCTTGCTGGCGGCTCCAAAGACAAAAAGGAGTGTGTTCTCATGAAAATTGTTGATGTTGTTTGCTCGAAAGCTCTTACTGGTTTTTATTTTGACGATCAGCGGGCCATTAAAAAAGGCGCCGACCATGATGGCTTTACTTATATTGGCGACCCCGTAACTCCCGGTTTCCAGGCTATTCGCCAGTCCGGCGAAGCCGTGTCCGTTATGCTTGTGCTGGAAGACGGCCAAGTTGCTTATGGCGACTGCGCTGCCGTGCAGTACAGCGGCGCCGGCGGACGGGACCCCTTGTTCTTGGCGAAGGATTTCATTCCGGTGATTGAAAAGGAAATCAAGCCTCGTTTGGTAGGTCGTGAACTGAATTCCTTCAAGGCTTTGGCGGAAGAAATCGACTCCATGAAGGATGCAAAAACCGGCAAGTCCATCCATACGGCGTTGCGTTACGGCGTAACCCAAGCGATTCTAGACGCTGTGGCTAAAGGCAAACATAAACTAATGTGTGAAGTCATTGCGGAGGAATACGGCACAACGGTTAGCGAAAAAGAAATTCCGATCTTTACGCAGTCTGGCGACAACCGTTATGAGAATTCCGATAAGATGATCATCAAAGGCGCTCAAGTGCTGCCTCATGCATTGATCAATCATGTGGAAACCAAGTTGGGCAACGATGGCGGCTTGCTGCTGGAGTACATTACTTGGCTGAAAAATCGGGTGATGCAGTTGCGCACCAGCGAAGACTACCAGCCGGTGCTGCACATTGACGTATACGGCACGATCGGTATTGCCTTCAATAATGATCTGGATAAAATGGTGGACTTTTTCCGCAAAGCCGAAGCCGCTGCGGCTCCGTTGCAGCTGCGCATTGAAGGCCCTATGGACATGGAAGAGCGGGAAAAACAGATGTTGGCGCTGAAAGAATTGACTGCCCGCCTGCATGCGGAAAAAATTGGCGTGCAAGTGGTGGCTGATGAATGGTGCAACACATTTGACGATATTAAATATTTTGCCGACAATGGCGCTGGCGATATGCTGCAAATTAAAACGCCGGATTTGGGCGGCATCAACAATATTATTGAATCGGTTATCTATTGCAAGAAAAAAGGCGTTGGCGCTTACCAAGGCGGTACCTGCAATGAAACAGACCGCTCGGCGCAGGTTTGCGTCCATGTAGCTATGGCTACGCAGCCGGTGCAAATGCTGGCAAAACCAGGCATGGGTGTAGACGAAGGCCTGATGATTGTTTACAATGAAATGGAGCGCATTCTGGCGGTGCGCAAGGCACGCCAGGCGTAACAAGACCGGCGTTAGCAACAGCGGCGGGGCGCGCTTCGGCGCGCTCGCGCTGCCTTTTTTTAAGGGAAGCTGTTTTTTAAGGTCGGCGTAATTTGAGGTGGAGCGATGAAATCCATGATGCTCGAGCAATTGATGTATGCCAGTTACTTTGCCCCGTGGGGGCGCAAGCGCATGTATATTTTGGGACAACAGATCAGTGAACGGTATTTGTCTCCTTTGGATCGGCTCATCGGCGTCATCGGCGGTCCCGGAGCCGGTAAATCCTCTCTTATCAAGGGCATGTTTCCGGGACTGGAGCTTACCAATGATGATGAAGGCGTTAATGTGCGTCCGCTGCCGCTTTTAAAGAATATTGATAAAGGCTTTTTTTCCAGCCACACCTACCATATGGATGTGCGTTTTGAAATGGCCTTTACGCAGCTTCATACTTTGGCGGAAGCTGTTTCTAAGGCGCTGGAGCACGGCAAACGAGTAATTGTTGAGCATTTTGACTTGTTGTATCCGGCTCTGAATATTAACGCCGACGTACTGTTAGGGGTGGGCGGCGAAGTGATTGTTGTGCGCCCGAATGTGTTTGGTCCCTTTCCACAGGAAATTAAAGATGTTGTGACGAAAACGCTTAAATATCGAAAAATGGCCCATACGGCGGAGGATTTGACCGCGCGCATTTTGTTGCGCGAATATGGCGCGATTCTGCCGTTTGAACATCGTGACGTGCATCATGGCTTTGTACTGGAGTATCCGGTCGATATGGATGTGGATTTAGCGGAAGTGGAGAAAAAGGTAAAGCGTATGATTGATGAAGGGCTGCCTGTTTTCTACAGTGACGAGGATCATATTTGTATTGGCGACGATACTTGGCTGTGTACGGGGCCGCGTACCCATGTGAAAAATACGGAGGAAATCGAAAATTTCCGTCTGTTACATGAATATAAGCTTGACGAAAAAAGCAAGAGTTATTTGATTATTGGTCTGGTTGGCACGCCGTCGGACAATAACCTGGATGGTTTTGCCGGCGTTAGCTATGCAGCCAGCCTATAGGCGAATGAAGGAGGAATTGGCATGGCAAGTGTGCTTAAAGCAGCGCAGGCTGGCACGTTGGAATCAGGAGACATCATGATTCAGGTCAGTCCGGGAGAAGCGGGCAAGGGCCTGAGCGTAGAACTGGAAAGCATCGTCATGATTCAATATGGGGAAGCCATCCGGCAAACTCTGCAGGCGGTAGCGCAAGAGCAAGGCGTGGCTGACGTGCAGGTGAAAGCCGTAGACCGAGGGGCGCTGGATTGTACCATTCGGGCCCGCTTCTTAACGGCTTTAAGCCGGGCGGGCGTTTCGCTGAAAGGAGAGATGGCGTCATGCAATTAAGACGGACTATGCTGTTTATTCCGGGAAACAACCCGGCGATGCTGCAAAACGGCGGTGTTTTCGGCGCTGACTCGGTTATTTTAGACCTGGAGGATGCGGTAGCGCCGAACGAAAAAGACGCGGCTCGTTACCTGGTCAGCCACGCTTTGCGTACCGTCGACTACGGCGATAGCGAGCGGACGGTACGGATTAACCCTTTGGATACCTTTGCAGCCCAAGATATTCCCTTGATTGTTGCCAGCGGTCCGGACGCCTTGGTAGTACCCAAGGTGGAGAGCGCGGAAGATATCTGCCAAGTGGCGGCGATGGTGGAGAAAGCCGAAAAGCCGGGACAAAAACCGGTTAAGCTGATTGCCTTGTTAGAAACTCCCAAGGGGATTGCGGAAGCGGGGCGTATTGCCGTAGCGCATCCGCGCGTAGATGCGCTGGCTTTGGGAGCGGAAGACTATACCGCGGCCTTAGGCGCGGCTCGGACCAAGGAAGGGCAAGAAATCTATACGGCCCGGACGCTTTTGATTAACGCCGCTGCAGCCGCTGGTATTCAGTCCATTGATACTCCATTCACTGATGCCAATGATGAAACCGGTCTGCTGGCGGATACTCGTTTGGCTAAAGCGCTGGGTTTTAAAGGAAAACTTTCTATTAATCCTCGGCAAATTGACTCCATCCACAGCATTTTCAACCCTACGGCTCTAGACGTCGACTGGGCGGAACAAGTGATCGAAGCCATTCGAAGAGCCGAAGCCGAAGGCTCCGGCGTCGCCTCCCTGGGCGGCAAAATGGTCGACGCCCCTGTGGTGCAGCGGGCGCAGAGCGTGCTGCATCTGGCGCGCCGTTTGGGCATGGTCGCGGAACAAGGCTGAGGAGGGCGAAACAATGAAAAATCAAATTGGACGTGAAATACCTGAAAGTATCCCTGGGTACGGCAAAGTCAACGCCTTTGCGGGCGCCTTTGCCACCGTGCCGGATGGCAAGCGCCAGGCTCCGCCGGTTAAGCGCATGCTGCCAGGGCAGAATAAACTAGTAGAAAGCTTGGAAGAAATCTTTAAACGCGTACCCATTAAAGATGGTATGACCTTATCGTTCCATCATCATTTTCGTAATGGCGACGGCGTTTTAAACCAGGTTCTGGATGTGGCGGCTAAGCTGGGCCTTAAAAATCTGAATATCGCCCTTAGCTCCGTCTTTCCGGTGCATAAGCCGTTGATTGAACACATTAAAAACGGCGTAGTTGCAGGCCTTGACGCTAACTACATGTCAGGCCCTGTGGCGGAAGCCGTTTCCAAAGGCCTTTTAGACAAACCCGTCATTTTACGCACTCATGGCGGGCGCGCCCGGGCTATCGAATGCGGGCAGCTCAAAATCGACGTTGCCTTTATTGCCGCTCCGGCGGCTGACGATTACGGCAATCTAAACGGCGTATCCGGCGATACTGCTTGCGGCTCCCTGGGCTATGCCTTTCCCGATGCGGAATATGCCGACTATGTAGTGGCGGTTACCGACCATATTGAACCCTACCCGCTGGCGCCCATTTCTATTTCCCAGACCCGGGTAGATGCGGTGGTGGTTGTGCCTAGTATTGGCGATCCTAAAGGCATTGTTTCCGGCACGACCCAGGTTACCAAAGACCCGGTGGGTCTCAAGATCGCGACTAACGCCGCCAAGGTGATTGAAGCCACCGGTCTCATTCAAGACGGTTTCTCCTTCCAGACTGGCGCTGGCGGCGCTTCTTTAGCTACAGCGCATTTTGTACGCCAAATGATGGAAGCCAAAGAGGTTACAGGAAGCTTCGCTTTGGGCGGTATTACCGGCTATATGGTGGATATGCTGGAAAAGGGACTTTTCCGTCGCGTCTTCGACGTGCAGGGCTTTGACCTGGAAGCGCAGCGCTCGTTGCGTGATAACCCCAATCACATTGAAGTAGGCGCCGGCTTATATGCCAGTCCTTTTAACGGCGGCTGCCTGGTTAACAAGCTGGACGTCGTCATCTTAGGAGCCACGGAAATTGACACCGACTTCAACGTCAATGTCGTTACCGGTTCCAATGGCGTTATCATGGGCGGCAGCGGCGGTCACTCCGATGCGGCTGCAGGAGCCAAAGTCACCATTGTCGTAGCCAATCTGCTGCGCGGACGCTTGCCGATTATTGTCGATAAGGTGCTCACGGCGACGACGCCGGGAGAATCCATTGACGTCTTGGTAACCGAACGCGGTATCGCTGTGAATCCGCGGCGGCCGGAACTGCGCCAGCGTCTGGCCGAAGCTGGCTTGCCGGTAAAAGACATTGCGCAGCTCAAAGAGCTGGCGGAAGCCATTGCAGGCGCTCCGGCAGCGGTGCAAACCGGCGAGAAAATTGTCGCCGTGGTGGAATACCGCGACGGCACGGTCATCGACGTGGTTCGTCAGGCGAAAGAGGTGTAAGTCATGGCCTGGGGACAATGGGAAGAACGGGTCATCAATCGCAATAACCCCAGGCAAAGTCAAGCGGTGAGGGAATTCCTCACCGCTTTTGGCCTTGCTTACGATCCGGCATCAGTGGAGCATACGATCGCTCTTTATCAAGATGGTCGGATGATTGCCACTGGTTCCCGGGGCGGCGAAGTGTTGCGCAATATTGCGGTGCATCCGGATTTGCAGGGCGAGGGGCTGACGGCGACCATCGTTTCCGCCTTAATGCGTCAAGGCGGCGAAGCAGGGGTGCGGCATTTTTTCATCTTTACCAAACCGTCGGCGGCGCCGCAGTTTACCGGCTTGGGTTTTCATGAGCTGGCGCGGGTGGAACCACAGGCGGTGCTGCTGGAAGGCGGTCTGGGGTCAATTCAAGAGGAAGTGAAACGCTTGTCGGCAGCTGTGGGCGATTTGCCGAGCGGTGACAGGGCGGCCCTTGTTGTCAATTGCAACCCCTTTACTCGAGGACACCAGGCGGTAATTGCCAGAGCGGCGGCAGCGCACGCCGGGGTGGTGGTGCTGGTAGTAAGCGAGGATCGTTCTCTGTTTCCTTTTGCCGTGCGCCTGCGCCTGGTACAGGAGGGGGTGGCTCATCTGCCGAACGTACGGGTAGTGGAAGCTGGTAAATATATTATTTCCGCAGCGACGTTTCCTGACTATTTTACGCGTGGCGAAGATACGGTTATTGCCCAGACTCGCCTGGACGCGCATGTTTTTGGCAGCTATATTGCGCCAGGGTTGGGCGTAGCTGTGCGTTATGTCGGCGAGGAGCCTTATTGCGAGGTGACGAGAGCTTACAATCAAGCCTTGCAGGAAGTACTGCCGTCTTATGGCGTAAAGGTAGTGGAAATACCGCGTTTAGCGGAAGGAAGCGAGCCCATCAGCGCTTCTCGAGTTCGGGAACTCTTGCGCCAGGGCGCTGGATGGGAGCAGGTGGCGCCGTTGGTGCCGGAGAGCACGCTGCGCTATTTGCGTTCTCCCGCGGCGGCAGAAGTGTTGGCGGCCATTCGCGCCAGCGATTCGCGCCATTGATTTGTTATTTTGTTTTAACGAGAAAGCTGCCTGCATCTTGTGCAGGCAGCTTTGTTGTAGTATGCTGAAACGGAATTTGAAGCAGTTGAGTAAAGGGGTCATATTGTGAAGCAGCTTACATTAGAAGAGGTATTGGCGGCTAAAGAGGCCAGACAAGAGCGCCAACAGGCGTTGCGTTCGCGCACAGGGCTGCCCTTAGTCAGTATTACCTTGAATATTCCGGGGCCGGTCAAAGATGGCGAGGTGTTACGGCAATTGTGCCGGGCGGCGGCGGATGCGTTGACCTTGCTTTTTAGGGTGGCGGCGGAGGAGCGAACCTATGCGGCTACAGGTCCGGAAATTCTACTGGCCGTTGACGCGGCGGCGGCGGAAATTAAGGCGGCAGCGGTAGAACTGGAAGAGAGTCGGTCTTATGGACGCTTATGGGATATTGATGTTTTTGCGGCAGATGGCCAGCTTTTATCCAGACAGCAGCAAGGACGTCGCCGTTCGTGCATGCTCTGTGCGGATGATGCGCGGCTTTGCATGAGGGAAAGACGCCACTCGCCAGAGGAGCTTGCAAGAGTGGTGCAGCAAAAATTACTCTCCTTTCAGGCGGAACAAACCCGGCGCGTACGTCCGGCGGCGGAAAAATTGGCTGCCTTGGCGGTAGAGGCCATGCTGTATGAAGTGGCTGCCACGCCAGCGCCAGGTTTGGTGGATCGCGCGAATAGCGGCGCTCACAAGGATATGGATATTTTTACGTTTCTGTCCAGCTCGGCGGCGTTGTCTCATACACTGGGGCGCTGTGCGGAAGCGGCTTTTCGCCATAAGGGAACGCTGGAAGAGCTGCTTCCTTTGCTGCGCCTGCTTGGCCTGGAAGGGGAACGGCGCATGTTGACGGCGACGCAAGGCGTCAATACGCAAAAAGGCTTGCTCTTTTCCTTGGGACTGGCTGTGGCTGCCGCCGCCTGGGTGTTGCATGCAGGCAAAACATTGCAAACAGAAGCGGTTTTGGCGGCGGCCGCCGAGATGGTGCAAGGCATTGTGGAAGCGGAGCTGAAGTCTTTGGCCCGTAAAAAGCCGGAAGAACTGACTGCTGGGGAGCGCTTGTATCTGGAATATGGCGTGCAGGGTATTCGCGGCGAAGTGGCGGCGGCGCTGCCGGCTGTGCGTTTGTGCGGCTTGCCGAAGCTGCGCGAAGCGTTGGCGGCTGGGTTAAATACTAACGACGCTTTAGTGCAAACGTTGTTGGAGCTGTTTATGAAAGTAGACGATACTACGGTTATGAACCGCCATGATGTAGAAACCATGCGCGGCTGGGTGCGTCAGCAGACAGCAGAGGTGTTAGCGTCAGGAGGCATGTTGGCTGCTGGTGGGGCGAAACGTCTAAGCGAGATGGATACATTGTTTATTGCCCGGAATATCAGCCCCGGAGGGGCGGCGGACATGCTGGCGGTAACTTGGTTTTTGCATCGCCTGGAAGGCTGGCAAGGCGAGCAGGAATGACCTAGTTGCGGGGCGAATTCTCCTCCTAAGAAGAAAGAAAAGAGGAGGCGAGGCTATGAGTGTGCAAAAAGCGGCGCTGCGTGAACGGACGCGAGAGATTGCGCGCGTTTTCATTCGTCATGGCTTTGGCTTTCTTTTACGGGACTTGGATTGGCGGCAGGTGGGCAAAGGCGAAGAAGGCTTGCTGGTGGCCAAAGATTTTTATACCGATGAGCAGCAGGAAAAGATTCGTACCATGGCGCAGCGTCTGCCCTTGATGCTGGAAGAGTTGGGGCCTACTTTTATTAAGTTTGGCCAGTTTCTCAGCAGCCGGCCGGATTTGCTGCCGGAATTTTTGCTGGAAGCCCTGGAACGCCTGCATGAGCAGGTGGCGCCGATTCCATTTTCTGAGGTGGAAGCGGCTCTGGATGCCAATCTTCCTTCTTGGCGGCAGGATTTTTTGCGAGTGGAGCCGGAGCCTCTTGGCATGGGGTCCATTGCGCAGATCCATTGCGCCAGGTTGCAGGATAGCCGCGTTGTAGTGGTCAAAGTACGCAAGCCTGGCGTGGTAGATACCATTGAAGTGGATTTAGCGATTCTGAAGCGTACAGCGGCCTTTATTGGCGAACAGCCTGAGGTAAAGCGCATTATTGCCCTAGAGCAACTGGTATCGGTTTTTGCTCATGGTTTGCAAAAAGAAACGGATTTTGCCGTAGAAGCGGCGAATATGACGCTTTTTGCCAGGAAGTTGCCTGCAGACGGACCGGTGCGCATACCGGCTTGTTTGCCGGAGTGGAGCAATCAGGCCGTGCTGACCATGGAATATATCGAAGCGTTGTCTCTGGAACAGGCTCTCAAGCAGCCGGCGGCGCTGCGGCGCAAATGGGCGCGCAGCTTGCTGGATAGCTTTTTAGGTCAAGTGTTTTTACATGGTTTTTTTCATGCGGACCCGCATCCGGGAAATCTGCGCTTTGACTTACAGGGCGATGTCATTTATTTTGATTTCGGCCTGGTTGGACGCATGGAAAGCCGGATGCAGCGGCTGCTTTTTGAAAACTTCTTGGCTATTCGCAATTTGGATGTAGAAGGCTTGATGAATGTTTCCATTGCTATGGGCAAACCAATGGGAGATATTTCTTGGCAGAACTATTATGAGGATACGGCGGAACTGTTGTTTATGGCTTTGGAAGCCGGTCACAGCAGCGGCGGTCTGGGCGGTATTATGACGAGCATGTTCAAGGTAGCCCAGCGTTACGGGGTGCGCATGCCGGAGCGGATGCTCTTTTTTGCCAAGGCTCTGGCGATGACCGAAGGGGTGGCGCGGCGGCTGGATCCGGATATCAATCTGGAGCGAGCGGTGGAAGAAGTGCTCGAGGCCTATGTGCGGCAGCAGTTAGAAGTGGATTTTAGCGTACAGGCTTTGGAACTGAAGAAAAAGTGGCAGATTTTCAGCCATGAGCTGCCATACTATGTATCGGCGTTGACACGGGGAGAAAAACGCATTCCTATTGAAGTAGGGGGCATGGAACATATTGGCGACAGTCTGCAAAGAGCGGTGCATACCGTGGCGTATAGCTTGGTAATTGCGAGCCTGGTGGTGACCGCCGGTATTATGATGAGCGCCCAGGGAGCCTTTGAAGACATTATCCGTACGACAGGCTATTTGCTCCTCTTAGGCGCCATTAGCGCTTCGATCTATCTGTATTTGCGCATTTTCCGCCATGTGCGGCGCTAAAAAAGCTCTTCTTGTGAGCTCGTTTGCTCGCAAGAAGAGCTTTTTAATCCGCAAACAGAATGTGTTCAACGGATCGGAAAATTAAAGCAGGACTGCTTATTCGATGTTATACAGTTTAGCGCCGTTTTGCGGATTGCGTTTTGGGGAGTAATCAGGCTGGCGCAACAATGGGAAATGCAGCAGCATCGAGGTTCCGGCATCTGGCTGGCTTTGGACTTCAATGCGGCCATGATGCATGTCCACAATGAATTTCACAATGGATAGGCCTAGGCCGGAGCCGCCTGCTTCGCGGGTTCTCGCTTTTTCGACTCGGAAAAAGCGGTCAAAAATATACGGAAGTTCTGAGGGGGGGATGCCAATACCGCTGTCTTTAATCAAAATATGAATTTCATTGGCTTCTTTCCAGGATTTTAGCAGGATTTTACCGCCTTTTGGAGTATACTTAATCGCATTATGGACTAAGTTAACCAAGGCTTGCTTGAACCAGTCCGCTTGCGCTTGTATCCAAAGCGGTTCGCCAGGTCCTTCCCAGAGCAGCTGCTGTTCCTTGTGTTGGGCAAGACCCCCCATTTCATTGACAACGCTTTCAAACAGCGGCGCAAGAGAGGTGGGCTGCAATGTGACTTTTTGCAGGTATTCCTTGGAACTGAGTTTAGCCAATTGCAGCAAATCCGTAACGAGGCGATGCATACGGGCGGATTCCGTGTGGATGATGGAAATGAATTTTTGGCTTAATTCGGGGTTCTCTAAAGCGCCGTCCAGCAAGGTTTCCGCGAAACCTTTAATTGCAGTCAGCGGCGTGGCCAGTTCATGGGAAGCATTGGCTACGAAATCCGTTTGACGCTCATACAGTTCCTGCAAAGCGGTAATATCGTGTAAGACGGCGAGTACCCCTTCTTTGCTGCCGCTGCTTTCCGGCAGGGGGGCGAGGAAAACCTGGAAAACATGGCGACGTCCATGCAGATTGAGCTGTAATTCAATGCTTTGCGTTTCTTGCAAGTGCAAGACGTTTTGAATGCCTTGCTCCAAAGAACCGTTGCCGATAACTTGTAGGTTATGTTGTCCCAAAAGATGGGGCTGCAGGTTGAAGAGATCGCGGCCTTGACGATTGATGGAAGTAATGCGGCCGTAGCGATCCAGAAGCAGTACAGCGTTCTCCATATGCTCTAGAATCAGTTCCAACTTGTGTTTTTCCGCCGCCATTTCCTTGACCTTGTCGTCTAGGTGAGAAGTTAGCTGATTGAGCGTATGGGCCAGCACTTCCACCTCGTCGCCAGTGCGGATATGGGCCCTCTTTTCCCAATTCCCCCCGGCGATTTCTCGGGCGACAGCGGTAATTTCTTCGATGGGAGCTGTGAATTGCTTGGCTAGACGCATACCAACTAAAACGGCCAATAAGGAAGTAAGAAGCAGCGCCCACAGCATGACGGTTTGCAACTGTTGGAACGTGGCTTCAATACTGGCGAGGGTTCCGGCGATGCGTACGACGCCGATGGTGCGGCCGTCTTGCAAAACAGGGACTGCCACATAGAGAAGATTTTCGTGCAGAGTATCGCTGTAACGGGACGTTTGGGCAGGATGCCCTTCGAGGGCGCCGCTGACTTCCGGGCGATTGCTGTGATTGTCCAGCGTTTCCGGCCGTTCCCAAGAATCGGCTACAACCGTACCGTTTGCCAGCACCAAGGTAATGCGCAGGCTTGTTTCCGCCGAAAGTCGCTGCACTTCGTCCTGCAGTTTAGGATAGTGCGCCGGTGAAGCCAAATCCTTTTCAATATATTGCCGGGTAGTGAGAGCCTGCAGGGTCAATGAATTTGTCAATAACTGTATGGTATGATCGTGGGTGCGCCATAATAAATAGCCTCCCAAGGAGCCGACTGTGACAAGAATCAGCAGCAGCAAAGCCAAGCTAAGACGGGTATTAATTCCTTTTATACTCATAATCTGGCGTTAACCTCCCTGATGGAGTAAAATATAAGAGATTTGGCAATGAACCATCATTACATAGATGATAAGCTTCTGTAGCTGACTTCGCAAGAGCACAAACGCGAAGATTTACAAAGAATTAATAGTAAGCAGGTTTTTTCCTGTTGTGAAGCAAGGTATAGTCAAAGCAGGCGCTTTTTTTAGAATGAGCGGACCTAGCGGACGGAGTGTGAAGAATGGCAGCAGCGAAGAAACGGGTTTTAATTGTATCAGCGTCGATTGGCTCCGGCCATCATCAGGCGGCCAGGGCGATTGCGGCGGAGCTGGCGCGTCGCCAGGATAATCTGCAAATAACGATTGCTGATTTTATGGAAGATACGGATTCTTATTTAGCAGCCTTTATGAAGGAAGCGTACTTGAAGATGCTCGAACTGTCACCGAATATGTATGATTTGGTGTATCGGGTTTCGCAAGCGCCTCTACCAGGGTTTAAGGCGCAGGGCCTGTTGGCGCGGGTTTTGCAGGGAGGCATGGCGCAGCTGGTACGGCGTCATAGGCCGGACTTAATTATTGCTACGCATCCCTTTCCTTGCGGCGCAGCGGCGTACTTACGGGATAGCCGGCGTCTGCGAGCCCCCTTGGTAGGAGTTATTACTGATTTTGCAGTACACCGTCTTTGGGTGTATGAGCATGTCGATGCGTATTTTGTGGCTGCACCGGAAATAAAGCGGGAATTGTCTGCTTTAGGGGTGCCTTCTAGACGCATTTACGCCAGTGGTATCCCTGTTCATCCGCAGTTTACGACTCATGCGGATGGCAGAGGAATTCTCGGAGAGTTGTCTTTGGCGGCGGATCAGCCGCTGGTGCTCTTGATGGGCGGCGGTTTGGGCATGGGCGGTATTCGTCAAGCCATGGCCAGTATGGATGAATTGAATTTACCGCTGCAGTTTGTAGTTTTGGCTGGGAAAAACAAAGAATTGCAAGAAAAGCTGCAGGAAGAAACGAAAAACCTGCGTCATGCTGTACGGGTTTTGGGTTATACAGATCGCATTCCCGAGCTAATGAGAGCGGCGGCTATGTTGGTGACTAAACCAGGGGCTCTGACGGTGTGCGAGGCGTTGGTAAGTGAAACGCCGCTTCTTTTGTATGAGCCCATTCCTGGCCAGGAATGGGAGAATGCCGTGTTTTTGACGCAGCGAGGCGTTGCGTTATGGGCAAAAAACCGCCAGGAGCTAAAAGACGGAGTTACAACGTTATTAACCCGGCCGGACCAGGTGGAGAAGCTGCGCAAAGAAGCGGAAGCCCTGCGGCGGCCAGCTGCGGCAGGCGCGGTGGCGACGGCGGCGTTAGCCTTGTTGCGGCGTAAACGCTGATCATTTAAAGAAAGCAACGGTTCTTTAACATAGACTTAACATATACGTAACACAAAAACATTCTCTCAGCGCTAGAATAAAACTGTCCTAAAAATTTAGCGGGAGGGTATGAAATGAACGTATTTCGTAAGTCGAAAATGTGGGCGGCAGCTTTGGCGCTGATGTTGGGCGTTGGCTTGGTGGCTGGCTGCGGCGGTTCCAAGGATGCAGGCAAAACGGCAGAGGTGCAGGGTACTGTAACGGCCGCTGGTTCGACAGCGCTGTTGCCGCTGCTGAAATCCGGTCAGGAAGAATTCCAGAAAAAATACGCTAAGGTTACAGTGAATATCGCTGGCGGCGGGTCCTTTACCGGCCAAAACCAAGTGGCTTCCGGAGCCGTTAATATCGGCAACTCCGACGTAGCTATTCAAGACAGCTTAAAGGATAAAGGTCTTGTGGAGCATAAGCTGGTAGGCATTCCTTTCGTTTTCATTGTTAACAAAGATGTTGCTGTTGATAATTTGACCCAGCAGCAGTATACCGATATTATGACCGGCAAAATCACGAACTGGAAAGAAGTTGGCGGTAAGGATCAGAAAATCACCTTGATTCATCGTTCTAAATCTTCCGGCTCTCGGGCGACCATCGCCGAAGTGGTGCTGAAAAATGCAGCCTTCACTGACAATGCGGTTATTCAGGATTCTAACGGCGCAGTACGGGCAGCTATTGCCAGCACTCCCGGCGCTATCGGCTACGTGGATGCAGCCTATGTGGATGACAGCATCAAGGCTCTTGCGTATAATGGCGTGAAATATTCCATTGACGGCGTTGTCAGCGGTCAGTATCCGGTCTTTACCTTTGGCCGTATGTTCACCAAAGGCGAACCTACAGGGGCGATTAAAGCCTTCATTGACTTCGTGACCAGCAAAGAGTTCCAAGAAAGTTATGCTGAAAAGAATGGCTTTGTACCTGTTACTAAAATGAAGAAATAAGATACGCTGAAAAGCTCCGCTCAATACGAGCGGAGCTTTTTTGTTATTTGTTTTCTTAACAAGAACTTAACAATGGATTAACACAGCAGAGGAGCGTTCTTCTTATAATAAATGTAATAAGTCACTAGTAACGAAGATGACAGGAGCGAAAAAAATGGAAGCTGTGGAGTTGGAGACGATGAGTAAACAGGGGCATGAAGGGCGTTTGAGATATGACCGCTATGTTCGCTATTTCTTTTTTGTCAGCGCCTTGCTGATGACCGTCATTATTGCTTCAATTATTATTTTTGTGGGACAACAAGGATTGCAGACTTTTTTGGAAGTAAGTCCTTGGGAATTTTTCTTTTCTTCCAAGTGGGATCCGGTAGAAGGCTCTTATGGCGCGCTGAGCTTTATTCTTGGTTCAGTGTATGTGACCCTGCTGGCTGTAGTTTTGGGCGCTCCGTTGGGGTTGGGCGGCGCTGTTTTTATGGCGAAGGTAGCTCCCAAATGGCTGCGGGACATCTTAAAGCCTGCGGTAGGACTCTATATGGCTATTCCTTCGGTGGTGTACGGCTTTATCGGCTTGACCGTTGTGGTGCCTTTTGTGAGAGAATTTTTTCAGCTTAGTACCGGCTTTGGTTTATTTACGGCGGGAGCGATCTTGGCCATTATGATTTTGCCCACCGTTATTAGCATTTCCGAGGATGCTTTGCAGGCGGTGCCGCGTTCCTTGGAAGAGGCTTCGTTGGCGCTGGGAGCTACACGCTGGCAAACCATTTGGCGGGTATTGGTTCCGGCGGCGCTGCCGGGGATTTTAACCTCGGTCATTTTGGCCATGGCGCGGGCGGTCGGAGAAACCATGGCGGTGCAAATGGTAATTGGCAATACGCCGCAGCTTGCCAAATCATTGTTCATGCCAACTTCCACCTTGCCTAGTGAGATTGTTGTGGAGATGGGGAATACGCCCTTTGGTTCGGCCTGGGGAAATTCATTGTTTTTAATGGCGTTGGTGCTTTTGCTTATGTCTTTAGGAATGATTTTACTGATTCGTCGCATGGCGCAGAGGAGGATGGTTTGATGTCGGCACAGTGGCAGAATAAATTAGCGACAGCAGTACTTTGGTTAGCAGGTTTTTTGATTATTGGTATTCTGGCAGCTTTTCTAGGGTATATGCTTTATAAAGGTTTGCCGGTGCTCAGTTTTGATTTTATCTTTGGAAAGCCTAGTGATATTACCGCAGGAGGCGGCGTAGGTCCGCAGTTTTTCAACACCTTTTACATTTTAGGACTGTCCATGCTGTTTTCGGTTCCTTTGGCGGTGGGGGCCGGTATTTATCTGGCAGAGTATGCCGGCAATAACCGGATTACCGATTTGGTGCGTTTGAGTACGGAAAGCCTGGCTACGGTGCCTTCGATTGTTTTGGGATTGTTCGGCATGATCATTTTTGTCAATATTTTGGGACTTGGCTTTAGCATTATTGGCGGATCGTTAGCCTTGATGCTGTTGAATTTGCCGGTGCTGGTGAGGGTGACGGAAGAGTCGCTGCGGACGGTGCCGCAATACTATCGTGAGGCGTCGCTGGCTCTGGGAGCTACGAAATGGCAGACTATCTGGAAGGTAGTTTTGCCGAATGCGATGCCTGGCATTGTAACCGGCATTACCTTGACGGCTGGCAGGGCGATTGGAGAAACGGCGATTTTGATTTTTACCGCCGGCACTACCGTGTCCAGACATATGATGGATCCGGATTTGTTGGCAGCCGGCGAGACGCTGGCGGTGCATATGTGGTATGTCATGGGCGTGGGTTTGGTGCCGGATCGCGTGGACATTGCCAATGGCATTGGCGCCTTGCTGATTCTCTCCGTTTTGGTGATGAATTTGCTTTTTACGCTGCCTGTGGAGATACTGCGCCGGCGTCGCGGCGCGGCGAATCACTAAGACCTGTTGGGTGCTCACAATGAAATAGACTCTGGAAGCCGCCTTTAAGAAGGCGGCTTCCGCAGTCTTTGGGGAAACTGTTAAAAAAGAGTTAAATGGAGGAGATTCCATGGTGCGCCACTTGACAAAATGGGTTCAATGCGGAAAACAGTGGTTGGCGAATAGAAGGGTGAGCAGCCAGGGGCTGAACCTGCTACAGAGTATGTCATGGCGTTCGCTGACGACCCAGGCGGTTTTGCTGCTGCTTTTGACGTGCTTAGTGCCGTTGGTTGGAGCTGGCGGTTATTTTGCCGTCAGCTCTGCTGATGCGTTAACTAAAGCGGCCGTAGAGAATAATGATAAGATTGCCGATCGCGTTGCTAATGATGTGGCTGGTTACATACAAAACAAACGGAATTTTTTGCTTGTTACAAGCGGCGACGAGGAGATCCGCAGTTTAGACGCCAAACGGTTGGAACGATATTTGAAATTAGTACAGCCTTACTATGGCGGAAATGAATTGTTGTTCGTAGCAGACCGAAGCGGCAGGCAAGTATGGCGTACAGATGGGCTAAACTTGCAAAATGTGGCGGAGCGCCGTTATTTTCAAGAGGTTATGGCTGGGAATACTGTTATGTCGGAACCGGTACTTAGCAAAGGAGCCGGGCAGTTGGGCGTAGTCGGAGCCGTGCCGATCCAAGGAGAGAATAGAGAAACTATTGGCATCTTAGGGGTTGTGCTTCCTTTGCAAAACTTGCAAGTTTTGCTGGAACGGGTGCTTTCAGAAAATCCGGGCTATGGAGTTGTGGTGTTAAACCAGCAAAAGGTGCCGCTTTTTCATCCTAGTAATGCGGAAGCGGTAAAAGAGCGTCGACCGTTGGAAGAACCATATTATACGAAAGTGTTGGAGGAAAAAACAGGAAATTTAGAAACGCAGGTGCGCGGCCAAGATTATTTTTTATCTTACCGCCCAGTTGCCAATACGGATTGGGTTGTTATTTCACTTTATCCTAAAGATATGGCGTTGGCCCAAAGCCAGGCGATGGTACGGCGTACAGTCTGGGGTATTGGTGTATTGGTTGTTTGTTTTTTAACGGCCGGATTTTGGGCGGTGCGTCGGACGCTGCAGCCTATGCAAACGCTGATGCGAGGCGTGCAAGAGGTTGGAAGGGGCAAACTATCTGCGCGGGCAGCTTGTGCAGCCAAGAATGAACTGGGAGAATTGGCGGCGGCATTTAATGGCATGACGGAGAATTTGCAGCAAGTTGTGCGAGAAACCAGAAAATCCTCGGGGGATGTACTGACGTCCGCTTCCTTTTTAGAAACGGCGTTGGAACAAGGACAAGAGGGAAGCCGGGACATGGCTCAGTCGGTGGAAGAAATTGCCGCTCGTTTGGAAGGTCAAAAAAGCGTGGTGTTGAATGCGGCGGAACGCTTGGCGGATATAACGCGTCGTTCTCAAGAAATTGTAGCTTTAGGCCATGTTACCGAAGAAAAGGGGCAACGTTGTTCCTCCTTGGCCAGAGATGGTCAAGCTGCGTTGTTTCAAACAGTATCGCAATTGGAAGAGACAAAAAAAACGGTGCAACAAACTAGACAGTACGCCGCAACCTTGTCTGATAATGCACAGTCCATCAGCCAAATTACTCAGTTGATCCGTAATATTGCCAGCTCAACTAAGCTTTTGGCGTTGAATGCGGCGATCGAAGCGGCCCGGGCGGGCGAGGCGGGACGCGGCTTTGCCGTAGTGGCGGGAGAAATCGGCAAGTTAGCTGTGCAATCCGATGAAGCGAGCGGCAATATTATGCATATTATTACCGCCATTGAAGCGAGTACGGTGCAGACGCTGGAAACGATGGAAAGCACGTTTGCTTTGATGGAAGAAGGGGTGGCAGGGGCGCTGCAAAGCAGGGAGGCTTTCTCGAATATTGTTGAAGCCGTGGCTGCGGTTCATACGGCGGCGGACCATATTCGCAGCGAAGCATCCCGTCAGAATGAACTGTGCATCGAAACGCAAAATCAAGTGCGGGAAGTAAAGGAGCTTGCTGAAGAAAGCAGCAATGCTGTGAGCGAAATCGCAGCAACGGCGCAGCAGCAGGCCGCCGCTGTAGAGGAAATGGCGGATACCTCTCTGCGTTTGCGACAGTTGGCGGAAGGTCTGGAAGAAGGCGTTCGTAAGTTTGAAATCTGAGAAGTGCAGCAATTTTATGGACAAAGGAAAGGAAAATGCTTGCCGGCGGCGAATAAAAGAAAAAGCTTATCTTGCAGAAGCGGAATGGAGGTGCAGCATATGGGGAGAACCCGGACTCGAAAACTGTCTGGGTTTCGTCTGCTTGCCGGCGCTTTGGTTTTATATGGTATGTACCTGATTGGCGGACATTATCAGCAACTTTGCGAAGTACGCAAAGAGCGAGCGGCGGCGGAAGTGAGACTAGAGCAACTACAGCAGCAGCGTCAGGCTCTGTTAGAGGAAAAGGATCGTCTTCAGACGCCGGAATACATAGAGAAGCTTGCGCGAGAAGAGTTGGGCTTGGCTAAACCGGAAGAAGCGTTATATTTAGCAGCGCCTCGCCGGTGAACGGTAAAGGCGGTTTTGCGGAGCAGAAGGCTTTTTATAGCTTTATTTCCTGGGTAGTTCCCTTGACATGCTGGAAAGCGGGCAGGTATAATGAGAACATAATATTTGGCGACATGCCTAAAACAAGCGATCATTTAAGGGGGAGCATATAACAGTATGGCCATCGAAGTAGGCAGCGTGGTTGAAGGAGTGGTCACAGGTATCACTAACTTCGGCGCATTTGTTGAGTTGCCGGAAGGCAAAGTGGGCCTTATCCACATTTCTGAGGTTGCGGATGTATATGTGCGCGACGTGCGTGACTTTTTGAAAGAGCAGGATCGCATCAAAGTTAAGGTGCTTTCTATTGATGAACGCGGGAAAATAGGTTTGTCGGTAAAACGCTTGAATCCGCCTCCGGCGGCTCCCAGCGTAGCGCCTAGCAGTGCGCCTCCGCCGCGTCGTCCCGGAGGTTTTCATGATAACCGGCGTCCGCATCGTCCGGTTACGGTAACCTTTGAAGACAAACTAAGCAAATTTCTCAAAGACAGCGATGAGCGGCTGTCGGAACTTAAACGCAGTACCGAATCAAAGCGGGGCGGTCGTGGAGCGCGCCGCGGCGAATAAGTGGTTTAGTAAGAGCAAAGAGCATTTGCAAAAATGCTCTTTTTCTGTTTGCGCTACAGGCGAACACGGAGCTTGAAGGCTCTGAGAGGAGCAAAAATGGAAAGCAAGGATATTGCTTCTTTGGCCGTATTAGCTGGAGAAGAGCTGCTCAAAAGCGGTGCGGAAACCTATCGCGTAGAAGAAACGATGGAACGGATCGCCTTGGCCTGCGGTGCTAAACGGGCGGAAAGTCTTGTGCTTCATACCGGCTTGGTGCTGGAAGTTGAGGCGGCTGATGGACAGTGCGTCACTAGAATTTGCCGCGTAGGGACTCGAAGCATTCATTTGGACCGGATTCATAAAGTGAATGCGGTGGCTCGTCGCTTGGAAGAAGGCCGGACAACGCCTCGCAAGGCAGCTTTGTTACTGCAGCGTATTGCGCGGGAGCATAGGGCTGTGCCGGTTTGGCTATTGGCGTGCGCAGCCGGTTTAGTGGGCGGACCGACAGTTCTGCTCTTAGGCGGAACAATGGATGAAGGAGCTGCCGCTTTTTTTGTGGCTGCAGGCATGCGCTGGCTGTTGTCATGGTTAACTAAGTATCATGCAGCTCCTTTTACGCTTGATTTAGTGGGCGCTATGGTGGTGGCCTTTTTAGGGGCCTGGCTGGGGCGGGCTTGGGAAGAGCTCAGTCGGGACCTTATCATCGTTGGCGGTCTTATGCCGCTTGTACCCGGAGTGGCGATTACTAACGCCTTGAGGGACTTGCTGGCTGGAGACTTAATGAGCGGCGCCGCTAGAATTTTGGAAGCGGCCCTTACGGCGGTGGCTGTAGCGATGGGAGTTGTTCTTGTACTGGCTTTGCCGATGCGTATGGGAGGATGACAATGGATATTTTTTTATTGCGATTGTTGTCATGCTTTTTGATGTCTGCAGCTTTTGGCATTCTCTGTCGCATTCCTCAGTCGGCGCTCTTGTGGAGCGGCGCAGGAGGGGCGTTATGTTGGGCAGTAATGTACGCCGTAAGCCAGGCGGGAGGCAAACTGGTGGCGGCAGTATTTTTTGGCAGCTTGGCATTGGGCTTAGCTGCGGAGTGGCTGGCGCGGCGTACGCATAAGCCTGCCACTATCTATATTGTTACTGGTTTTATTCCCTTGGTACCGGGGGCGGAAGCCTACCATACGATGCGGCTTCTCGTGGAAGGGACTTATGCAGAAGCTGGCTCTATGGCGGTGCGCATGCTTCTAATTGCCGGCGCTATTGCTTTTGGACTGTTTTTAAGCTCGGCGTTGATTCGTATGCTGCGCCGCAGTGGAAAGGGGGCGGGGAAGCATGCTGCTGTCTAAAGTGCGCTCCTGGTGCGAGCGGCGGCGGTTATTTCCAGCACACTCGCTGGTGTTGGTTGCTTGCTCTGGCGGCCCGGATTCTCTGGCGCTGGTGCATGTGTTGCGGCGATTGGCGGAAGAACAAGGCTTTCGCTTGGCGGTGGCCCATGTGGATCATTGCTTTCGCGGCGAAGCTTCTGTTGCGGACGAGCGGTTTGTAGCGGAGTTTTGCCGACAGCGTCAGCTTCCGTATCACTCGGTGGCGATTGATGTGCCCGGCTATTTGCGGGAGCACGGCGGGTCATCGCAAGATGTGGCCAGGCGCTTGCGGTATCAGTGGCTTCGCGAGACCGCGAGCTCGTTGGGGGCTTCCTATATCGCCCTTGGACATCATGCAGATGATCAAGCGGAAACCTTCCTGCTGCATTTGCTTCGAGGTGCAGGGACGGAGGGTTTGGCGGCGATGGCGGAACAGGAGGCGCTTCTTGTACGACCATTTTTGCAGGTGCGCCGTCGCGAGATTGAAGTGTACTGTAGCGAACAGGGCTTAGAACCGCGTTTGGATGAAAGCAATTTAAAAGACAAGTATTTGCGCAACCGTATCCGGCATCACCTGTTGCCTGATTTGAGGGACTATAA
Source organism: Anaeromusa acidaminophila DSM 3853 (assembly GCF_000374545.1). NCBI lineage: Bacteria > Bacillati > Bacillota > Negativicutes > Selenomonadales > Sporomusaceae > Anaeromusa > Anaeromusa burkinensis. The sequence goes on along the minus strand of NZ_KB894587.1, from coordinate 21,885 downwards.
TCCAGAAATTGTGTCGGCGTTAACACGGACAGCCGATATTATTCGCGAGGAACACGATTTCGTTCGCCAAGAGGCGTTAAAGGCGCAGGAACGATGTGTTTTTTGGATGGGCAATTCCTGCCAAGTGGAGTTGCTTGCTTATTCTTCCTATCATCCGGCGGTGCAACGGGAGCTGTGGCGGCAGGTTTTAGAAAAAAAACGGGGCTCCTTGACAGGAATCTGCTTTGTGCATGTGGAAAATCTCTTAAAGTTAGCCGCAGAAGGACGAACCGGCGCTGTACAGGTGCTGCCTGGAGGCTGGCAAGTTCGTAAGGACTATGACTGTTTGGTGCTGGAGCCTTTGGCTGCGGTTGCCAAAGCGTCGCTCCAAGAGTCAAGGTGGCAGCGGGAGGTCGATGTGCCAAGCGTGACGGACTTGCCGGACGGAAGCCGCTTGGAAACTTCTTGGCTTGCGTTTGCCGATGCTGCAGGGGCGGACGTGTTGTCGATGGCTTGGGAGGCGGTGGAACTTCCCTTGGTGGTGCGCTTTCGTCAAGCCGGCGATGTATTTCGTCCCATCGGGATGGGAGGAAGCAAAAAGCTAAAGAATTATTTGATTGATGCTAAAGTGCCACAACTGCAGCGAGATCAATTGCCGTTATTGTGCGATGCCCAAGGGATTCTTTGGGTGGTTGGGCTGCGAGCGGATGCTCGTACGGCTGGTGCGGGCAAGCAGTTGTATGTGCGATTGCAAAGAAACACTCAATGATGTAGGAGGAATTGGAAGGGTATGTTGCAAGATATTGAACGCGTTCTGCTAAGTGAAGAGGAGTTGCAGCAGCGCGTGCGCGAACTGGGCGAAGAAATCAGCAAGGAATATGCAGGCAAGGAAATTTTGATGATTGGTGTGTTGCGCGGGGCCGTTATGTTTATGGCTGACTTGGCGCGGGCGATAGACGTGCCGGTGATGATCGACTTTATGGCGGTATCCAGTTATGGAACTTCTACTTCTTCTAGTGGTATCGTGCGTATTTTAAAAGACTTGGACGAGGAAGTCGCTGGCAAGCATGTACTGATTGTAGAGGATATTATTGACTCAGGCCTGACGCTAAGTTACTTGGTAGATAATATCAAATCTCGTCAACCGGCTAGTGTGCGTATTTGCACCTTATTGAATAAGCCGGAGCGGCGTAAGGTAGATTTGGAAGTAAATTATAACGGTTTTACAGTGCCTGATGAATTTGTCGTTGGTTATGGACTGGATTATGCGGAAAAATATCGCAATTTGCCTTTTATTGGCATTTTGAAGCCTGCGATTTATGCATGAGCAGGCGGCTCTTTTTGTTGTCCGCAGAAACGGTTAATGATATAATTAATTTCTATGGAGGCCAAAGTGAACAGCTGTGTGCGCTCCAATGAGAGGAGGGCTACGATTGAATAAATTTTTCAGGAATGTGAGTTTTTACCTGCTTATCATCATTATCGCTATTTCCATCATCGACTACTATTCGTCGAAGACGACGAACAAGCAGGAAATCATTTATACCCAGTTCCTGCGCCAGGTGGACGAGCAGAAGGTGGAAAAAGTCACGATAGTGGAAAATACGATTCGTGGTAAACTCAAGGATGGTACGGAGTTTACAACCGTAACTCCGGATGATCCGACGTTGATTAACACTCTGCGCGCCAAGAATATTGAGATCAAGGCGGAACAGCCGCCGCAGCCGCCGTGGTGGACCACTATTTTTTCATCCATTTTGCCTATGCTGTTGTTGATTGGAGTTTGGTTTTTCATCATGCAGCAGACCCAAGGTGGCGGCAATCGGGTAATGTCGTTTGGCAAAAGCCGTGCCAAGCTGCACAGCGATGAAAAAATCAAAGTGACCTTTAAGGATGTTGCCGGAGCGGATGAAGCGAAGCAAGAACTTGAAGAAGTTGTGGAATTTCTCAAGCATCCGAAAAAGTTTAATGATTTAGGCGCTCGGATTCCGAAAGGCGTATTGCTTTTTGGACCTCCCGGTACGGGCAAGACATTGCTGGCGCGGGCGGTAGCCGGTGAAGCAGGCGTTCCTTTCTTTAGCATCAGCGGCTCCGATTTTGTGGAAATGTTTGTTGGTGTAGGCGCATCCCGGGTGCGGGATCTTTTTGAACAAGCCAAGAAAAATGCCCCGTGCATTGTTTTTATTGATGAAATTGACGCCGTAGGGCGTCAGCGCGGCGCTGGTTTGGGTGGAGGCCACGACGAACGTGAGCAGACCTTAAACCAATTGCTGGTTGAGATGGACGGCTTTGGCGTCAACGAGGGAATCATCATTATCGCCGCTACCAACCGTCCGGACATTCTGGATCCGGCGTTGCTGCGTCCAGGCCGTTTTGACCGACAGATTGTCGTAGACCGTCCAGATGTCAGAGGCCGGGAAGAAATTCTTAAAGTTCACGTGAAAGGCAAGCCTTTGGCGAAAGAAGTGGACTTGGATGTTTTGGCTCGCCGGACACCTGGCTTTACTGGGGCGGATTTGAGCAACTTAGTGAATGAAGCGGCGCTCTTGGCAGCGCGGCGCAATAAGAAACGCGTGGAAATGGGTGAAATGGAAGAGGCCGTGGAGCGTGTTGTGGCTGGGCCGGAGCGCAAGAGCCGGGTTATCAGTGACAAGGAAAAACGCCTTACTGCTTACCATGAAGCAGGCCATGCGCTGGTAGGCATGCTGCTGGATCATACAGACCCAGTGCATAAAGTTTCGATTATTCCACGGGGACGCGCTGGCGGCTATACGCTGATGCTGCCCAAGGAAGACCGGTATTATGCTACGCGCTCGGAACTATTGGCGCAGCTAAAGGTTTTCTTAGGCGGCCGTGTGGCTGAAGCAGTGGTATTGAATGAAATCAGCACCGGAGCGCAAAACGATATTGAACGTGCTACTGAGTTGGTCCGCAAGATGATTTGTGAATACGGCATGAGTGAAACCATGGGACCTATCGCCTTTGGCAAAAAACAAGAGCAGGTGTTCTTGGGCCGCGATATTTCTCGGGATCGCAACTATAGCGAGGAAGTGGCTCATTCCATTGACAAGGAAGTCCGCAAGATGATGGAAGAAGCCTATACTGGCGTAGAAACTATTTTGCGGGAGAACATCGACCAGTTGCATGTCATTGCTGCTGCATTGATCGAAAAAGAAACGCTGGAAGCGGAAGAATTGCTGCGCTTGGTGCAGATGGAAGATGCCTCTGCATCAACCGAAGCTACCGAAACATCTGCAGAAGAAGCTGCGGCGGAACCCGCTGAGGAAGCTTCTGTTGAAGCGGTTTCTGTTGCAGAGGAGCCTAAACGCGATAATCAGCCGAATGCCGTGTACTAACAGGTAGTAAGGCCAAGATAAAGAAAGCGGCACAGCCTTGAATTAGGCTGTGCCGCTTTCTTTTTTCTATACCAGAATTTATAAGTTTTGAGAGTCTGGGAAAGGAGGAATAGAGAAGGCTTGAGAGAACGACAAATCAATTTTCGTGCTTTTCGCGATTTTTGCGGTTGGATAATAACTTCGAGAGACGTTGCTAACGAACCGCGAAATACACGAAAGGGGCTTTCGAGAGTAAAAAAAGCAGTCGTGATTGGTCCCCCGCTTTACTTGCTCTATTCCTGTTTAAATACTTGGCGTTAACGTTTGTTTTTTTGTTTCTCAGGCTGCGTAACAGCAGGCGGTTGTACGGGAGAGGGAACCGGTGCGGGCGGATTTTGCTTGGCTGCGCCTTCGCGGAAAGCTTGTAGTGTCGGCTCGTCTTCGTCCAAAATGTAGATGCGTCCAGGCTGCCCGTTTTGATCGTAATCAATGCCGCTCCACCAAATGGCCACTTTGATATTGGGGTATTCTTTTAAATGCGAAAACATATCGCGAATCCAGGCGGGCTTGTCTCCGCCGACGGAATTGCTGGCGAACTCGCCAATGAGAAAGGGTTTGCCGGGGAAAGCTGTGCTATAGCCTTGGTAGAGCGGTTGATAGATTTCCTGGAAAGTACGCCATTTTTCTGAAGGAAAGTAAGTGCCGTTATTGTACCCGGTCATGCCGACAATATCGACGGCGTCATCTCCCGGGTAGTAGACATAGGAGTGGTTCCAGCCGAAATCCGGGCGAGAGACGTCATGAGGATTCCAGACCCAAAGGACGTTATCCGCCCCTTCTTCGGCGTATAAGCGGCGCAAATGGTTCCAAAGGGCGATATACAGGTCGGCGTCTTTGGAAAGATGATAAGCGGAGTACCAGCACCAGTCGCCGTTCATTTCATTGTTGAGTCGCAGCAATACAGGGTGGTTGAAATATTTCAGCTGCCGGGCGTGGAGGCGAAAATACTCGTCGTGTTGCCCGTCCAGCACTTCGTAGACGAAGCTGGCGTTGCTGCTGCCGCCGGTCCAGAGCGCGTTCGCTTCATCGCTGGTGCGAATGGTGCTTAAAGTTAGTTCTACATAGCGTCCTTCCTCGTAAGCTTGCTGCAGGCCGCGTACAGGGGCGCGTTCTTCTAGCGTTTGATAACGAAGCAAGAAAGGAAATTTATGCTTAGTGCTTTCTTCAATGGCGTTTAGCGGGCGCAATACTTCCGGTGCGGAAGGCTCGAAAATGCCCCAGGTCCAGGTGCTGGAAGGAGAAAAGTAACGCTGCCAGAAGGCTTGCAATTCTTGATGGCTGAAGGCTTTGGCCGCAGAGTTGTCGCGCCGGAAAATGCCGGCATTACCTTCGCGGGAGATGCGCTGGAAGCTGCGCCGTACGGCATTTCCCCAATCGATGGGCTCTGTGGATTTGATGAGGATGGTATACACTTCGCTGCTGCCGGTGGCGATTTCCGCGCAGTAGTAGTGGTTGCGGTCCTGCGGCACTGCTTTTAAGGAGCGGCGCTGCCACTGCAGGATATGTACGAGACGGCCGGCGTCGTCGGTGATATAACTGTCTTGGAGCAGTTCATGGTCTTTAGTGTTATGTAAGAAGCGGTTGCCGTATTCCATGTATTCGCTGACCGTACTGCCTGTGTGGCGTAAGTCGTCCCGATAAATTTCAATTTTATGGGCCGGAGTCTGGAAAACGGTACGCACCGCGGAAAGGCTGATGTCAAGATTCATGCCGGCAGGAACCGACAGAGCGTAGCCGTTGGCGTAATCTTGATAACGCTGCCAGCCGTCGTTGGCGTCCTCGAGTGTTTTGTAGTCGTCCATTGCTTGACGGCTTGCCGGATCGGCTGCATAGCCGTTGATAAAATGCAGAGTTTCCGCCGCTGCGATTTGCGGTCCGAGAAAGGCGCTGCAAAGCAGCAATAAAATCAAAAAATAATGGCGCATGAAAAAACTCCCTTCATAACTATAAACTGATCTCTTCTAGTGTAGCGGGAAATAAAGACCGGCGCAATGAGTCTTTACGGAAGCGGGGGAGGCATGTATACTTTTAAGCAGAAAGAAATGAGCGGTTTGCTCTCTAGAGGCAGGAGGAAAAAACAATGAGTGAAGTTGTATTGCATTATACCCGGGCTGGCAAAGTGGAAAGCTTGCATCGGGCGGATATTGCTTTTGTGAATCTAAAAGGAGAACTTGTAGATGCTGTGGGTGACGCCAAGCGTCCCATGTTTTGGCGGTCCGCCGCGAAACCGTTTCAAGTGCTGCCTTTTGTCCGGGATGGCGGGGTGGAGCATTTTGGTCTGACCCAGGAGGAACTGGCTTTTTTGGTTTCTTCCCATAGCGGTGAAAAGGAACATGTGGCTTTGGCGCAAAGCGTTTTAGCTAAGGTGGGCTTGACGCCGGACGCGTTGGCTTGCGGCGCGGCCAAGCCTATGAGCGGCAAGGCGGCCACGGCGGTATTGCTGGCTGGCGAAAAGTTTCAGGCCGTCCATAACGCGTGCTCCGGCAAACACAGCGGTATGTTGGCCTTGGCTATGCTGCGGGGCTTGTCTATCGACGGCTATACGTTAGCAGAGCATGCGGTGCAGCAGGTGATGCATAAAGAGGTGGCTGCGGCGGTGGGGTTGCGGCAGGACGAGGTGGAGCTAGGCATTGACGGCTGTGGCGTGCCGGTTTTTTGGCTGCCTTTAGATCGCATGGCTTATGGGTATGCCCGCTTGGCTAAACCGGAAGGCGCTGGTTGGGGTTCGGATGAAGAGTCCATTACGGCCGTGCGTAATGCAATGGTAGCGTACCCGCATGCAGTGGCAGGAACCGGTCGTATTGATACGGTTCTTATGGAATTAACGAAAGGACGCCTTGTGGCCAAAATTGGTTCAGAAGCCGTCTATTGTTTAGCGGATACCCAGAGCGGTTTGGGAATGACCTTTAAAGTGGAGGACGGCTCCTACCGCAGCATCAATCCTATGGTTATCGGCGTGCTGAAAAGAGCGGGCCTTTTGACCAAGGAAGAAGAGGCTGCGCTTTGGGCTAAGTATCCGCCGGTGCTTAAAAATCACCGAGGAGATATTATCGGTACGATTGAGGTTCTTTTTTAATCCAGACAAAAATGATAAGAAAACTACGAATAGGCGGTTGACAGAGGATCTGTAGTCGTGATAGTATTGATTTCAACAACTCCATATAATTTCTTTTCATCATGAGTTGGCTGAGGGACTGGCCCTATGACGCCGCGGCAACCACATTTTCGTTTTTGAGCGGAAATGAACGGTGCCAATTCCTGCAGGGGGAAATCCTGGCAGATGAAGAGGGAGACGGCAACTTTATGAAACCGGGATCTCTTCGCTGCGCGAAGAGATCTTTTTTATTTAACTAGCTGAAAACAACTGAAGGAGACGATTAGTACCATGAGAAATTTTGCATCGTTGAAAGCCAAACAATTTACGGAATCCGTTATCCGCGAGATGTCCCGCGTGGCGGCGGCGCATGGCGCGATTAATTTGGCCCAAGGTTTTCCGGATTTTCCGGCGCCTCAAGAATTGAAGGAAGCGGCGCAGCGAGCCATTTTTGCAGACCATAATCAGTACGCCATTACTTGGGGCTCTAAGCCGCTGCGAGACGCCCTCGTCTGGAAGACACAGCGCGATTACGGCGTAACTTGGGACCCGGAGACGCAATTGACCGTTGTTTGTGGTTCTACCGAAGGCATGATTGCAACCTTGTTGGCAACCATCAATCCAGGGGAAGAAGTTATTGTTTTTGAACCGTTCTATGAAAATTATGGTGCTGATGTGGTGCTTTGCGGCGCCACTCCCCGCTATGTGACGCTGAAGGCGCCTGATTTTTCTTTTGATTTTGAGGAATTAGCGGCCGCTTTTAATGAGAAGACGCGCGCTATTATTATTAATACCCCCAATAATCCTACAGGCAAAGTGTTCAATAAAAAAGAGCTGGAATTTATTGCTGAATTGTGTCAGCGTTACGACTCTTTAGCGATCACTGATGAAATTTACGAGCACATTTTGTATGACAACGCAAAGCATGAACCCATTTGGACCTTGCCGGGCATGGCAGAGCGGACTATTGTCATCAACAGCGTCTCCAAAACCTACAGTGTTACTGGCTGGCGCATCGGCTTTGTAGCGGCGTCGGCGGAGCTGACAGCTTCGATTCGCAAAGTTCATGACTTCTTGACGGTAGGTGCTGCGGCGCCCCTGCAAATGGCAGTGGCCGAAGCAGTGCGCTTTGAGCCTCAATACTACGAAGAATTAGCGTCGTTTTACCGCGAACGCCGCGATTATTTGCTGAAGGTGCTGCAGGAGGTCGGCTTGGGTTGTGTACGGCCGGAAGGGGCGTACTACATTATGGCCGATATCCGGCCAATGGGCTGGGATGACGATGTGGCCTGCGCCTTCTATTTGGCGGAAAAGATTGGCGTAGCCGTAGTTCCAGGTTCCAGCTTCTATCGTCCAGACCAGCCGGACAGTCATACCTTCATTCGCTTCTGCTTCTGCAAAAAAATGGAGACCTTGGAAGCGGCGGCGCAGCGCCTGCGTCAGTGGCGCAAAAAATAGCAGTCAACGAATTTTAGGTGTCATCTTCCTGAACCATACCCAGGGCCCGGGCGTGAGAGGGGAATGAAACGGCCGGAAGTTCGCTGCCGATAGATAACAAAATCATGCGTAAACAGGGAGGAAGATCACAATGAATAAAAAATGGTTGAAATGGACCAGTGCAGCTCTGGGTGTTGTTTTGGCAGGAACTCTTTTGGCAGGATGCGGCGGCGCTTCTAAGCCGGCGGCAGATGCCAACAAACCGTTCCGAATTGGTGTGACCGCAGGTCCTCATGCGGAAATTATGGAAGAAGTTAAAAAGGTAGCCGCTAAAGACGGCCTAAATATCCAGATCGTGGAGTTTAACGATTATATTCAGCCCAATATTGCCTTGAATCAAGGGGAACTGGAAGCGAACAGCTATCAGCATCAGCCATTTTTGGACAATCAGATTCAAGAGAGAAAATATGCTTTGACCAGCGTGGCAAAAACAGTAATTTTCCCGATGGCGGCATATTCTAAGAAAGTGAAATCTGCTGCAGAACTGAAAGACGGCGCGATTGTAGCCATTCCCAACGACCCGACCAATGCGGGACGGGCGTTGCTGCTCTTGGAAAAACAGGGGCTGTTGAAGTTGAAAGAGGGCGCTGGCCTGAAAGCGACAGTGGCGGATGTTGTGGGAAATCCGAAAAACATTCAGTTGCGTGAACTGGAGGCCGCTCAGGTGCCTCGCTCCATGGAAGACGTCGATCTGGCAGTGATCAACACGAACTATGCGTTGGTGGCGGGTTTAGTTCCTACTAAAGATTCTTTGTTTATCGAAGACGGCAATTCTCCCTACGCCAATGTGATTGCCGTGCGTAGTCAGGATAAGGAGAATCCGGCTGTGCAAAAGCTGATCAAAGCCTATCAGTCTGAAGAAGTGAAAAAGTTTGTAGCAGAGCATTTCAAAGGCTCGGCTTTGGCGGCTTGGTAAAACGGTGCAATTTTCATGCGGCAGTTTCGAAGTAACGGTTTTCTAAAGGGGGCGTAATGAGTGAGCCAGACATTGAAAGAAAAAGAGGCGCGGCTTTTAGAGCTGCTGCGGCAGATGGGCAAGGTGGCGGTTGCCTTTTCCGGCGGCGTAGACAGTACGCTCTTGGCGGCGGCGGCGTACAAAGTGCTGGGGCGGCAGGCCTTGGCGGCTACGGCATCTTCGCCGTCTTTGCCGGAGTGGGAGCTTAATGACGCCAAGCGTATTGCCGAAGCGATTGGCGTGCGGCATGTGGTGCTGGAAACTCAGGAATTTTCTAAAGAGTCCTTTGTTGAAAATACTTCTTTGCGTTGTTATCATTGCAAAAAAGAGCGTTTTACAGCGCTTGTGGGCTGGTGCGAAGAGCAGAATATTCCTTGGGTTGTAGAGGGCAGCAATTTGGACGATGCCAGCGATTTTCGCCCGGGCATGAAAGCCATTGAAGAGCTGGCCGCTTCGGTAAAAAGTCCGCTTTGGGATGCAGGCTTTACCAAAGCCGATGTGCGGGCTCTTTCTAAGGAATGGGGTTTGCCTACCTGGAATAAACCCAGCGCAGCCTGCTTGGTATCGCGATTGGCCTATGGACTGCCGATTACGGCGGAACGGCTGAGTCAGGTAGATCAGGCGGAACGGGCTATTAAGGAAATAACCGGGCCTGTAAACTTGCGAGTGCGACACCATGGCGAAACCGCACGCATTGAAGTGGCGCCGGAATTCTTTGCGAAGCTGGCGGAGCCGTCGGTAGCGGCGAAGCTAACGAAAACGCTGCAAGAGTTAGGCTTTGTGTATATAGTGCTTGACTTAGCCGGATATCGCTTGGGCAGTATGAATGAAGTGCTGTCTTCAGAGCAGCAGACGGAGGGACTGAGCCAATGAGACCGGAGGAAGGGTTGCAGGAGCTCTTGCAGCAAATGCTGCAAGAGCTGAGTTTTGGCAGTGTCATTCTTACGCTCCAGGACGGGCGGGTGCTGCAGGTGGAAAAAAGAGAGATCTTTCGGTTGCCTTATGGGGCGTCTACGTCTGCAACCCCAGCATCGCCGGATGCAGCGCAGGTGGTCAAACGCATTTTGTCGGGAATCGGAGCCTTGGCATATGGACGGATGGAGTTGAAGGTGCAGGGGGGTAAGGTGACCCAAGTGGAAACTACGGCCAAGCTGCGCGGCAGCGACTGGCAAGGCATGGATGGAGACGGCATCTAGGAGCGTTATTGCAAAAGGAGCTTGACAGTCTACTGCGCACATGGTATCCTGTAATCAATTCAGAGTTAAATAGTCGAGTTTGGCTGATCAGAAAGACTGAAGGCCAAGGAGGTTTCGCGGCATTGTGCTGAGAGAGTCTTCCTTGGCCTTTTTTGCTGTATTTACGGTGTAAATCGGCTGCATGGTCGGCTGATATGAGGAATGGGAGGAAGAAAAATGAAAATCGCAAAAAGCTTGATTGACCTGATTGGAAATACTCCGTTGTTGGAGCTTACGAATTATGAGAGGAACCATAATCTACCGGCGAAGATTGTGGCCAAGCTGGAATATTTCAATCCCTTAGGCAGTGTAAAGGATCGGGCTGCCTATGCCATGATTGCGGATGCAGAAGAAAAAGGCCTTTTGGACAAGGATACGGTTATTATCGAACCGACCAGCGGCAATACGGGCGTTGGTTTGGCCTTTGTAGCGGCGGCGCGCGGTTATACGCTTATTTTGACCATGCCGGAGACCATGAGTATTGAACGGCGTCTGCTTCTTTCGGCGTTAGGCGCTAAAGTCGTCTTGACTCCCGGTGCGGAAGGCATGAAAGGCGCGATTCGCCGCGCGGAAGAACTGGCTGCCGAAAACGGCAAAGCTTTTATTCCGCAGCAGTTTAAAAACCCTGCTAATCCTGCGATTCACAGAACGACAACTGCTGAGGAAATATGGGCTGATACGGACGGTCAGGTGGATGTATTTGTGGCCGGCGTTGGTACCGGCGGTACGGTGACCGGTGTCGGGGAAGCGCTTAAAGCGAAAAACCCCAACATTCATATTGTGGCAGTAGAGCCGGCGGAGTCTCCGGTGCTTTCCGGCGGCGCTGCAGGACCTCATAAGATTCAAGGCATTGGCGCCGGCTTTGTGCCGGATATCTTAAATACGGGCGTGGTGGATGAGATTTTCCAAGTGCCCGGAGCGGACGCTTTTGCTACGTCCCGTGAACTGGCTACAACCGAAGGGCTTTTGGTGGGAATTTCCTGCGGTGCAGCGGTTTATGCGGCTACGCAACTGGCGAAACGGCCGGAATTTGCCGGTAAGACTATTGTGGCCCTGCTGCCGGACACTGGGGAACGCTATCTCTCGACTCCTCTTTTTCAGAGCGAGCAGTAAACAATTTGTTTATGAAAAAAGTAGAGGCTGACTTGTAAATTTGGCTTGTAGGCTGGCTTTCGCCATGCTACAATGACCAAAGAACCAGGGCGGTATCCCTTTTGGGGAACTGCACCGCAGACAGCCAGCTTTGCCGACAATTTCATCAGGCTTTTTTGCCGCTTAGATCCTGCGGGACTGAGACGCCAAAGCCGTTCTGTCTGCCGTACTATGCCTTCCGGGTTTCCGGGAGGCTTATTTTTTTGAGGAGAGTGGTTTTTATGAAACAGGTCACAACGGTGGAAGAACTGCGTCAATTGGTAGGTGAAGCGCGCCAGGCGGGGCAAAGTGTTGCGTTAGTCCCTACGATGGGATATTTGCATGCGGGGCATTGTACGCTGATGCAGCAGGCCAAAAATGAAAATGCTTTTGTCGTAGCCAGCATTTTTGTGAATCCGCTGCAATTTGGCGCTGGTGAGGACTTTGCCGTGTATCCGCGCGATTTAGAACGTGATGCCGCAGCTGCTGCAGCGTCAGGGGTGGATGTGCTGTTTACTCCCACGGTAGAAGAAATGTACCCTCAAGGCTATGAAAACATGAAAACCTTGGTAACCGTGAGCGGTGTCAGCGAAGGGTTGTGCGGCGCGTCTCGTCCTGGACATTTTCAAGGTGTGGCGACTGTAGTTGCCAAACTCCTTCATTTAGTCCAACCGGACCGCGCCTATTTTGGGCAAAAAGACGCTCAGCAGGTGGCGGTCATCCGGCAGATGGTAATGGATTTGAACTGGCCTGTAGAGATTATAGCGGTGCCTATTGTGCGTGAAGCGGACGGGTTAGCTTTATCATCGCGCAATGTATACCTTTCTCAAGAGGAACGTACAGCGGCGCTAGTGCTGTCACGGGCGCTGCAGAAGGCTAAAACTGTTTTGCAAGCTGGGGAACGGCGTGGCGCTGTCGTGGAAGCCGCAGCCAAAGAGGAGCTGGCTCAGGAGGCCTTGGCGGCAGTGGAGTATGTTAAGCTGGTGGATGCGGCTACCATGCAGCCGGTAAGCGAGCTCCAAGGGCCTGTTGTATTGGCTTTGGCCGTTCGTATTGGCAAGACACGACTGATTGATAACCTACTGTGGGAGGAATGCTAAGATGATGCGACATATGTTTACTTCTAAATTGCACCGGGCGACGGTAACCGAAGCCAACTTAAACTATATGGGGAGCATTACCATTGATGAAGACCTTGTAGAGGCAGCGGGCATGTATCTTCATGAGCGGGTGCAAATTGTGAACAATAATAACGGCGCTCGCTTGGAGACGTATATTATTCCCGGACCGCGCGGTTCCGGCGTTGTCTGCCTGAACGGCGCTGCCGCTCGCTGGGCGCAGCCGGGGGATGTCGTGATTATTATGGCCTATGCCTGGATGGAAGAGGCGGAGGCGCGCGTGCATGTGCCGAAAGTAGTTTTCTTGGGCGAGGGAAACCGTATTGAAGCCATCAAAGGGGCGGAACAACACGGAGAAATCGGTTGATTGACAATAAAGAGACCCGTAGTTTATGATGTAAGAATGAATACATCGGAAACTGGGAGGTCGAGGCTTTGCGAGCGCGAATACTAAAGCTGCTGCGGCAGCAATCCCAGGATTATTTGTCCGGGGAAGAGATCAGCCGGCAATTAGCGGTCTCTCGTACTGCTGTATGGAAGCATATTCAGGAATTGAAAAATCACGGTTATGAAATTGAGGCGCATCCGCGCAAGGGATATCGCTTGAAAAGCCGTCCGGACTTGCTGCTGCCAGAAGAAATTAGGGCAGGACTATCTACAAAACTGTTAGGCAAGCAGATCGTGCATTTTTATGATACTTCTTCTACTAATAATGAAGCGAAACGGTTGGCGGCGGATGAGGCTGCAGAAGGAACGATTGTTGTATCGGAAGCGCAGACGCTGGGACGAGGCCGCCTAAATCGAGGGTGGTTTTCTCCCCCGGGAGGCGGCGTTTGGGTATCTGTCATTCTTCGTCCCCCCTTCCCTCCGCAAGAAGCGCCGAAATGCACTCTTATGGCGGCGGTAGCGACGGTAGAAGCCATTCGTGAGGCAAGCGGTCTAACTTGCGGCATCAAATGGCCGAACGATATTCTTTGGCAGGGGCGAAAGCTGGTGGGCATTCTTACGGAAATGAGCGCGGAAATGGATGCCATTAATTTTGTGGTCTTGGGCATAGGCATTAACGTGAGCCTGCAGGAAAACGACTTTCCGGAAGAATTAAGGAATATAGGTGCATCTATATCCATGGGAGCCGGACGCGAAGTTTCCCGCGTAGAGGTGCTGCAAAAGCTTTTGGAACGCTTGGAATATTGGTATGAAGTGGTAAAAAAAGAAGGTTTTGAGCCGGTTTTAAAAGCTTGGCGGCGCGAATCAATTACCTTAGGACAGCCGGTTCGCGTGTTAGCTGGAGAGGAAACCTATGACGGCGTGGCGGAAGAGCTGGCGGAAGACGGCTCTCTCTTAGTGCGCACGGAAAATGACTTGCGGCGCGTGCTGGCGGGAGATGTGTCGCTGCGTCTGCAAGGGTAGAGCGTTAAAAATGGAGGAAGAAATCACATGCTACTAGTGATTGACATTGGCAATAGCAATATCGTTCTGGGAGCCTATGAAGGGAAAACCATGCAACATCACTGGCGGGTTTCGACCGACCGTCAGAAAACCGGCGATGAGTACGGCATGCTCTTGAATAATTTGTTTCATTATTCCGGTTTGACAATGAAGGATATTACGGCTGTGATTATTTCCTCGGTAGTGCCGCCGATTATTGTGCCTTTTGTCAGGATGTGCCGACGTTATTTTAACGTGGATCCTCTAGTCGTGGGCCCTGGCATCAAAACCGGTATTCGTATTAAATATGAAAATCCCCGCGAAGTCGGCGCTGACCGTATTGTCAACGCTGTGGCCGCCTATGAAATGTTTGGCGGTCCGCTGATCATCATTGATTTTGGCACGGCTACCACCTTCTGCGCCATTGCCGACAACGGCGATTATTTAGGCGGGGCTATTTCTCCAGGTATCGGCATTTCGACAGAAGCGCTGTTCCAGCGGGCGGCCAAACTGCCGCGCATCGAATTGGTGCAGCCGAAACAGGTGATTTGCCGCAATACGGTAAGTAGCATGCAGTCAGGGATTATCTTCGGCTTTACGGGGCAAGTGGATGAGATCGTTAGACGTATGAAAGAAGAACTCGGCAGCGATGCGTATGTGGTGGGTACCGGGGGGTTGGCGAACTTGATCGCCCAGAATTCAACCACTATTAATGTAGTAGAACATTTCTTGACGTTGGAAGGATTACGCATACTCTATGAACGGAATTCCTAAATTGGCGATTGGCGGGCTTGTGCTCGCCAATCCTGTTATTTTAGCGCCTATGGCCGGGGTAACGGATTTGCCGTTTCGCCTTTTATGCAAGGAAGCAGGCTGCGGCCTAGTCGTATCGGAAATGATTAGCGATAATGCTTTGCTTTTTGATAATGACCGAACCTTGGAAATGCTGCGCATGGAACCGGCGGAGCGTCCGGTAGCCATGCAGATTTTTGGTTCTAATCCGGAGCTGATGGCGCAGGCGGCGCAAAAGGTGGAAGCTGCAGGCGCGGATATTATTGATATTAATATGGGCTGTCCGGCGCCGAAAATTGTCAAAAATGGCGAAGGTTCGGCGTTGATGCGCCAGCCCGAATTGGCGCAGCGCATTTTGCGCGCCGTTGTAGCGGCGGTAAAAGTCCCGGTGACCGTGAAAATCCGCAAAGGATGGTCAGACAAAGAAGCTAACGCTGTAGACATGGCTCGTCTGGCGGAAGATGCCGGCGTAGCGGCGGTAGCCGTACACGGACGGACGCGCGAACAATTTTATGAAGGTAAAGCGGACTGGAATAGTATTCGCGAAGTCAAAGCGGCTCTTACTATCCCGGTAATCGGCAATGGCGACATCTGGAGTCCTGCGGATGCGAAGCGCATGCTGGAGGAAACCGGCTGCGACGGCATTATGATTGGGCGGGGCTGCCAGGGCAACCCATGGCTGTTTCGCGATATTTTAGCGTATTTGCAAACGGGTGTTGTGCCGCCAGCGCCGTCCTTAGAAGAACGGCGCCGGTTTATTTTGCGCCACTTGGATATGTTGATCTCCTTGAAGGGAGAATATGTCGCCGTTAGGGAGATGCGCCGCCATGCGGCCTGGTATACGAAAGGCGTGCGCGGCGCGGCTAGATGGCGGCAGTTGTTGAATCAAGCGCTTTGTCGTGATGATTTTGAGCGTTTGCTGGAGGAAATGCTAGCAGCGGAATTGTCTGCTGCAAACGGGGGCTGACCATGAGTGACAGCATGATTTTATTTCCGCTAATGAGCGGTGTTTTACCGCGCCCGGGAGGCGGGCGGGCCCAGGGGATTTTTTTACCGGATCAAGGCGGTAATTGGCTGGCAAGGCTCGCAGGAACCCGTAATAATCTGCTTCTTTGCCCTTGGCTGAATGATGAGGAGCGCTTGTATCCAGTAGGGGTGTCGGCTCGCGTACTGGAGGTGGAAGCGCAGCCTGCTTTTGACGAGGATGGTCAGGCAGTGACCGTCTTTTTGGCGACCTTAGAAGGTCAGGAATTTATGCGCTGGCATTCTTTCCGAGGCAGTCAAGATCTGGTCTTAGCCGAAGGCGTGGAGACTGTGCCGCTACGGCAGATGCGCAAAAAGTATCCGGCTATTTCCGGGGCGGGCTGGCAGCCTGCGGGCGGGTATACAGAGTTTCGAGGGCCTGAGGATCTGCCGGTAACAATATACGGACTGGACGTGGAAACAGGACGAGAGGTTTCCATTACGGCCAATCTGGGCGGACTGGTAACTTCGGAGCAGGCGCACACTATCGAGCATGGTATTATACGCGCCTTGCAGCAAGCTGGCTTGTGCACGGTTCGTACGTTGCTCAGCGCCATAACCCATGAGACGGAAGAGCTGAAGTGGTCAGTAGAGGCGGGCATTCGGTTTGCGATGCCTGAAATTTTGGGACAGACGCAAGGCGGAGCTTGCGGCAATCCCATGACCTATTTGGCTCAGGCTTACTTTAGCGAGACGTTTCTGGAACAGCTCGAGTCGGGAGAAAATGCCGCTGATGCAGTGGCAAAAGCGCGCAAAAGTGCGATGTCTCAGGTGATGGAAGATCTGGATTTGACCGGAGATCCCCAGCTTAGAGCGTTAGAGGGGTTGAAGAAGGGGATGAGTCATGATGACACGCCGCTGCCAGTGGCTGTGTGCAAACGAGTGCTGCAGCGCTTCCCTTTTTCTCCTTGGGGTTGACTTGCTATATTGACGAAGCCGACCTTTGGGCCTATAATATTGTCCAATAGCATAAAGAAGTTTTAAGTGTCAAGGCAAACTTGACACTCTTTCTATTGTTTTGTAGTAATGCCGTTGGTTGAAGTAAGTATAAAACAGAAGGAGCGCGAAACATGGCGGAAAAACAGACCATTCTTACAGAAGAGGGCTTGCGTAAATTAGAAGAAGAACTGGAGTTTCTGAAGACCGAGCGTCGTTCGCAAGTAGCGGAGCGCATTAAGCAGGCTATTGATTTCGGCGATATCAGCGAGAACTCAGAGTATGAAGATGCTAAAAATGAGCAGGCTTTCATTGAAGGCAAAATTGCCGACTTGGAAAAGAAGCTGCGCAATGTAGAGATTATCAAAAAAGGCGATGCCGATGTAGTGACGGTTGGTTCGACAGTAGTACTGAAGGATTTGGAAATGGATGATGTAGCCGAATATACAATTGTTGGTTCGACGGAAGCGGATCCCATGGAATTCCGAATTTCCAACGAATCTCCTGTGGGTGCAGCTATCTTAGGGCAGCGCGTCGGGGGAATTGTGGAAGTGCATGTTCCTGCAGGCGTACTAAAGTATCAGATTATGCAGCTCAACGGCAAGTAAGGAAAAGAAGTGGGGGCAAGGGTATGTCGGAAGGAACGTCAGAACAACAGACAGAACAACAGCAACGGGAAGAGCTAAACGAACAAATGCTGGTGCGTCGGGAAAAAATGAAGCAAGTAGCCGAAAAGGGACTAGAGCCCTTTGGGCGTCGTTTTGACCGGTCGCATCAGGCAACGGAAATACTGGAAGGCTTTGAAGAACTGCAGGGATCAACGGCGCGGGTAGCCGGCCGGGTTATGGGCCTGCGGGGGCATGGCAAGGCTAGTTTTGTGCATATCCAAGACATGTCTGGGCGGATTCAAATTTACTTCCGCCAGGATACGGTCGGCGAAGAAGCATATGAGCTGTTCCGCCTACTGGACTTAGGTGATATCATTGGCGTGGAAGGCGAGATTTTCCGTACTAATAAAGGTGAAATCAGCGTTAAGGCTAAATCCTTTGAGCTTCTGTCTAAGGCGCTGCGTCCATTGCCTGAAAAATGGCATGGTCTCAAAGATGTGGAAACACGTTATCGTCAGCGCTATTTGGACTTGGTTGTCAATCCGGATGTACAAAAGACATTTGTGTTACGCAGTCGCATCATCCAGTCCTTGCGGCGCCAACTTGATGACAAAGGCTTTTTGGAAGTAGAAACCCCTATGATGCATCCCATCCCGGGCGGTGCTGCGGCTAAGCCGTTTGTGACGCATCATAATGCGCTGGACATGAAGCTATATATGCGGATTGCGCCGGAACTGTATTTGAAGCGGCTAATTGTCGGCGGTTTTGATAAGGTGTATGAATTGGGCCGGATGTTCCGGAATGAAGGCATTTCTTATAAGCATAATCCGGAATTTACCATGGTGGAATTGTACCAGGCTTATGCTGATTATGAAGATGTCATGCGCTTGACTGAAGAAGTCATTGCCGGCATTGCCCAGCAGGTGCTGGGGACGACGAAAATCATGTATCAGGATCAGGAAATCGATCTGACGCCGCCTTGGAATCGCATGACCATGCCGGAAGCGGTGCTGAAAATTGGCGGCGTGGATTTTAGCGGGGTGAAAACGCTGGAAGACGCTCGTCGTTTGGCGGATGCCCATAATATTCCCTACGAAGCCAAAGATGGCATTGGCGGTATTTTGAATAACGCCTTTGAGGAATTGGTGGAGGAACATTTAATTCAGCCTACGTTTATTACGGGACACCCAACGGAAATTTCACCACTGGCTAAGCGTAACAAAGAAAATCCGGAAATTACGGATCGTTTTGAAGCGTTTATCTTTGGACGTGAAATGGCCAATGGTTTTTCCGAACTTAACGACCCCATCGATCAGGAAGGGCGTTTTATGGCCCAGGTGGCTCAGCGTGAATCCGGCGATGATGAGGCTCATATGATGGACCGTGATTATGTTACGGCGCTGGAATATGGTTTGCCGCCTACAGGCGGTTTAGGTATTGGCATTGACCGTCTGGTAATGCTGTTGACCAACAGCCATTCCATTCGCGATGTTTTATTATTCCCGCATATGCGGCAGAGTCAAGATTAATAGCAACCCCTGCTTTCGTGAACGAAAGCAGGGGTTGTTCTTCTGAGGAGGACTTTTTTACGGGACGTCGAATGTGTAAACAAAGAAATAAGGCTGTAAAGCGGCCGGGAAAGGTGGCCAATTTATGATTGCAGGAAATCGCGTTAAAGAAATTTTGAATGAACGCCGGGAGGCGTTCATTCAGGATTTGGAGATTTGGACTAATATTGATTCGGATACGGGAAATCTCGAGGGCAGCCGCAAGATCGCTGCGCTGTTGGCGCAGCGCGTGGCTGAACTGGGAGGACGAATTGAAGAACGGGCCAATGAGCGGGGAGTACACGTTATTGCGCGCTTCCCGGGGGACGGGACCCTAAAAGCGTTACTTGTAGTGCATACCGATACTGTGCTCAATACAGAAGCGGGACGGTATCCTTTCCAGCTAGGAGCTGACGGCATTGCTTACGGGCCGGGCGCTGGAGATTGTAAAGCTTCGGCGTTGCAAATGCTCTATGTAGTGGAGGCGTTTCAGGCTCTTGGGGAAAAACCGTATGGCGAACTGATTGTCTATTTTGATGCTGAAGAGGAAACTGGTTCGCCTGATGAATTTGCCTTTGCACAGGAATTGGCGCAACAAGTAGATGTTGCCATTATCGCTGACACGGGGCGTCCGAATTGGGGGATTGTAACGAAGCGTAAAGGAAATGCACGTTATACCTTTCGTGTGAAAGGCATTGGAGGGCATGCGGGAAATTCACCGCAAGCGGCTGGTAATGCAGTTATGGAACTAGGGCATTTACTGCAAGGACTTTATGAACTTGCCAGCCCGCTGCCTCGAGATCCCGAAAATTACAGTACGGCGGCCCTAAAGGAACGCAGGGTAGCGGACCACGGGCAGTTTATTCCGCCGAACAGCATCAATGCGGCAGTTGTAGGAACTCCGAATGAAAAGGTCAATGTGATTCCTGACGAAGCTTGGCTAAAGGTGGAAGTACGCTGTTATGAGCAAAGCGAGCTGGAACGGATTGATCAGGCCATTCGAGAGCTGGCGGCTAAGCCGCAAGTGGCGGGAACGGCAGTGACGGTTGAAGGGGGCTTTGTAAAACCTCCTATGGAAAAAACCGCGGCAGTGGAAGAAATGGTCCAGCTTTATAAAACGATTGTGAAACGTGAATTTGATGCAGACGTGGTGGAATGGATTGCAGGGGGTATGACTATTGGCAATGTGACGGCATCCTTTACACCGACTATTGATGCGCTGGGAATTGATTGTGATCCGCTTTTAGAGCATACGCGCAAAGAAGAAGTCGATTTGCAAGCTTTTGTACCGCGTACAACCGCGCTAGTGCTGTTACTGGCAGAGCTGAGCGCTAAACACTCTTAAAAGGGGCTGTGAAATAACGCCCTGACAAATAAAAAGAGGTCCGTTGGCTCGGAAGAGCTGACGGACCTCTTTTTGTGGTAAAATTTTACGTACCAATGAAAAACATTACCACTAATCATTTTAAAGCGAAACAGGCATTTTTGCCACTATTCATTTCGGATTTTCTGGATATTTGTGATCCTGTGCTGGTTTTCGACAGATTCATGGAGGGAATTGACTTGGAGAAGTACCTGAGGAATGTTCCGGAACACGTTACCGGACGCATCAGATACAACCCGGCCAGCATGCTGAAAACAGTCTTATTCGGATTTATGACCAATGGATATATTTCACTCCGTGAGCTCGAAGATAGCTGCAAGGTCAATCTTCGTTTCATGTATCTCATGGAGCATCAGACGCCATCCTATCGAACCTTTGGATATTTCATCGAAAATGTATTGAAGTCATCCATAGAGGAGTTATTCAAGGATATCAATAAAGCTATCTTTGCTGAGGAGCATGTGGATCTGAGTCATTTGTATATCGATGGCTCAAAGTTCGAGGCAAATGCCAATAAATACAGCTGGGTTTGGAAGAAAGCGACCGAAAAATCCAGATACAGACTTTTTGAAAAGATTACCCTGCTGCTCAATGAAATCAACAACGAACTTGCTGGCTTTGGTATCCGCATTGAAACGAATACGGAATATGTTCCAGATTATTTGGATGAAATCACGGAACGCTATGCGAAAATCGTGGGCATTGACTACTCCACATTCGTATATGGCAAAGGGCATCATAAGACGCCGCAGCAACGCCACTATGAGCGGCTGCGAGAATATACGGCAAAGCTCCGGGAGTATGTCGAAAAGATTGCTGTTTGTGGTCCAGCTCGGAACAGTTATTCAAAGACGGACCATTCTGCGACTTTCATGCGGATCAAGACGGATTATATGGGAAACGACCAGCTGTTGCCGGCTTATAATGTGCAGTTTGGGATTGCCGATGAGTATATTGCCGTAGCCGACGTAAATCAGTACCGTTCCGACATGGACTGTTTCGTTCCTTTGCTAGAGAAATTCCATGAAACTTATGGATGTTATCCCCAATATCCTGTCGCTGATGCAGGCTATGGCTCTTACAACAACTACATCTATTGCGAGCAGCATGGGATGAAAAAGTATATGAAGTTTACCATGTTCAAAAAGGAAACGACGGACAAAAAGTATCGAGACAATCCGTTCCGGGCCGTAAACTTCAAGATAGACGAAGAAGGAACTCTCCGCTGCCCTGCAGGAAAAGCCTTTCATTTTCAATACCGTCGGAATGTAAAAGGCAACCAATACGGACGGCAGGAAGAAATCTACCAGTGCGAAGATTGCACAGAGTGTCCCTATGCCGCTCAATGTAAGAAAGCAGATAAAAACCGGACAATCCAGCTCAATCATGAATTGACATCCATGCATCAAGAAGTCGTGGAAAACTTAGAGAGCATCCATGGAGCGCTGCTGCGGATGAATCGCTCCATTCAATCTGAAGGTACCTTCGGCATCCTGAAAAACAACCGCTGGTATAAACGAATCGTGCGAAAAGGCATGGAACAGGTTCGGTTAGAGATTTTTCTGGTTTCTGTCGGTTACAACCTATATAAATATCACAATAAAACATTGCGAATCAAAAAAGCCGCATAAGCTGAAAAGTTGCAGATCTTATGGGGAAAGGGGGGGTATACTCTTTTTTCGGATTTATCTTGTGAAAAACTCAAAATGGACAAAAAAAGGAGCTGTGGACAAAATGATTCCTCATTTTGTCACAGCCCCTTT